>NZ_CFIGVI010000023.1:0-42123 GCF_984588085.1 Wandonia sp. | reverse complement strand
GTGACCCCGGCAGGATTCAAACCTGCAACCCTCAGAGCCGAAATCTGATGCGCTATTCAGTTGCGCCACGGGGCCATTTTTGACTTATAAAGCGCAAAGGTAATAAAAATACGAATCCATCAAAACAAAAATATTCTTCAACCTCATCCTGCTTATTTCCGGAATTATCCGGTTCATTTATTCAATAATTCGGATATTTGTTCGTTCCATATTTGATTAATTATTGATTATGCGGAAAATTCTGGTTTTCTTCTTTCTTTTCGGTTGGGTGATGACCCCCGCTCTTTTTGGTCAGACTCCCATGGGAGAATGGCGTCTTTTCACTCCTCCGGGAAAGGCAATTGATATCACCGCTTCCTCGACGCATGTATACGCCGCACTGGAAAACGGGCTTCTGGAACGCGAAATTGATGGTGTTGAAAAATACTTGTGGACCGCAGCAAACAACCTTTCTGACATTGACTTATCCACAGTACATTATGACGCAACAAGCCAGACGCTATTCATCGGTTATGCCAACGGAAATCTTGATTTGATCAAAAACAATACAGTTTACAATATTCCGGCACTTCTTTTAGCAAATATGTCCGGAAACAAACGATACAACACCTTCACCTCTTCGGATGGCTTTGTTTATGCAGCTACGGGCGTGGGGATTATCAAATTTGACCCTGTTAAGCAGGAAGTTCGGGACACCTATTTCCCTTTTCCCACTACTACCGCGATCATGGATGTTGCCTTTAAGGGAGATACCATCTTTGCACTGGCCGGAGACCGTGTGCGGTACGGAAATAAAAATAACATCGCCCTCGCCGATTATACCCAGTGGAATGATTACACACTTATTCCTACCGCATCAGGGGGTAACTATCACAGTTTGCTGAATAAAAACGGCCAATTGTTGTTACAATTTGACAGTGACACCAATTTCGAAGACACGTTGTTTATCCAGGAAGGCAGTACATTTTCTCCGTTCAACCCACTTTTAGACAAGGAAATTAAATCCGTATCGCTTTCGGGTGAAAATCTCCTGATCAGCACGGAAGGAACACTGTACGAAATGGATGCCGATTTTAACCAGATAGATATTGTCTTTCAATACAGCGAAGGCGAATATGTCTATCCCAACAACGCAGTAAAGCCGGGAGAAGATTATTACATCGCCGACAACAACAACGGACTGGTGAAGGCCCGAAACTCGTTCAGCCACGAAAAAATACGCATTCCCGGACCTTCCAGTAACAGTTATTACCGACTAACCTGGGAAGGGGGCAAACTTGCCATCGCAGGAGGAGGGTTGTCCGGAAATCAGGCTACCTACAACACTGCAGGAGTATATCTTTTCGAAGACGAAGAGTGGATCGGCATCAACTTGATGAACCAACCGGAAATGACCGTCAACACCTGGGACATTTTAAGTGTTTCCATAGATCCGAATAATATTGATCACGTTGCTTTTGGCACACAATCCGGACGGGGTCTGTTTGAAGTGACAGACGGACAAAATATTGCCGCGTGGTTTGATGAGAATAACTCTCCGCTTGAACTGACCACATTGGGAAATAACATGTACGCCGTACCCGAAGTGTTTTTTGATAACAATTCCAATTTGTGGATCGCTCAGTCGTATTCGAACCTTCCCCTGAAAGTAAAAACAAAAGACAATGCCTGGTACGAGTTTGATCTCGGTGCTCCGATGAAATCCAAAGCAATTACTGATCTGGCAATTGACTTCAATGGTATAAAATGGGTCGCTGCCTCCGGATCCGGAGTTGTTGCATTCAATGATAACGGAACGATAGAAGATCCATCGGACGACTCCTTTAAGCGACTGACGATGGGAGAAGGGTTGGGTAACCTTCCTTCCAATATTGTCCGATCCATTTGTGTGGATTATAACAACGACATCTGGTTCGGAACCGAAGCAGGGTTGGCAATTCTTTACAGTGCTGATAATATCACGGAAGCAACTGCCGGACAATACGACGCCCAACAGATCCTGATTCAGGTGGATGAATTTGTTGAAATTCTATTAGGAGAAAGTGTCATTACTAAAATCGTGATTGACGGAGGAAACCGAAAATGGATCGGAACCGAAGCTTCGGGTGTATTCCTGCTTTCTCCGGACGGAAGAGAAGAGATTTACCGCTTTACGGCAGAAAACAGCTCGTTGATCTCAAACAACATTCTGGATATCGCAATTGACCAGAATACCGGTGAAGTCTTTTTTGCCACCGATAAAGGATTGGTTTCCTTTAGGAGTGATGCCTCGGAAGGTGATCCTGAATTTAATTCGGTAAAAGTGTTTCCCAATCCTGTACGACCGGATTTCGCAGGACCGGTTACGATTCAGGGACTCGCTTATAACTCGGATGTAAAAGTGACTGATTCGGGAGGGAATCTGGTCTATCAGACGCAATCCAACGGAGGAACAGCTACCTGGAACGGGAAAACCTTACAAGGTGAACGCGCTAAATCGGGAGTCTATCTGATCTGGACCGCTGATCCCTCAGGCAAAGGAAGAAAAGTAGGAAAAGTCGTTTTCATTAACTGATTATGAAAACCAAAGACCAGGCAATTCTTCTGCGTAAAATCAATTACTCGGAGACCAGTCTTATTCTGACACTTCTGTGCAGACAATCCGGACTTCGTACATTTATCTTTCAGGGAGGGAAAAAAAAACACGGGAATATACTCCAGCCCCTTACCTTACTGGAAATCGAATTTTATGAACGACCCGGTTCGGATTTGGCTAAAATTTCCGCTGCTTCTCCTGAGTTCGTTTTCACGTCGATACACAGTCATCCTTACAAATCAGCGACAGCATTTTACCTGGCCGAACTATTGTACAATGTAACAAAACAGGAAAGTGAACAGGAAGAAGATTTTTTTCTTTTTCTGGCGGCGGAAATTCACGAATTGGATCTGGCTCCATTTGAAGCCAATTACCCGCTTTGGTTTACAACGGAACTGACACGGTGGATTGGTATAGAACCGCAGGTCAATTCACCAGATGCCGGTTTTTTCTACCCGGACGAAGGGATCATAGCAGACCGGGCAGAGAGTACATCAGGAAATTACGAAACAGGTGAACACATCCGGATAGTGTCCCGGTTTTTTTCAGCCCCTAAAGACATCGTATTACAATACAGTTTAAACGGAAAACTCAGGAACAGGTTGTTGCGACTAATGCTCAGGTATTACGCTACACACATCAATGGATTTCACTTCCCGAAATCGGTCGAAGTGCTTGAAGAAGTCTTTAATGATTAATTCCAGTGAATTACTGATTTCATTCTGAAAGACTCGTTAAAGGTTTCACGCATTCTGTCCATCTTAAGTTTGGCAGATACATCACCGTTTCGGGCTTTCTCTTTCAATTGATAATACCGATCCAGTGAAAGACCAAAAAGATCGTGATCAAGAATCATTTTCAGATCTGAGATACGTGCATTCACCTCAATCAGAAAGTATTCCAGCTCTCCTAATTCCGTCAGCTCCTCCTCACTCAACTCTTGCTTTCCTACCAGTTCCGAATACCGGGGTATTAAACTTCTGAGTGTAGTCAGAAATTGCTCCAGCTCATGATTGACCTGCTCTTGTTTATTTCTGTACTTCATACTCTTATAATTTGGAGGCAAATTACAAAAGTTGTTCAACGAATAAAATTTATTTTTGTTAAAATAATCATAACATGGCAGGCATCTATATCCACATACCTTTCTGTAAAAAGAAATGTACTTATTGTGACTTTCATTTCTCCACGACTTTTGAATCGTACCGGAAAGAAATGATTGCAGCACTTTGCAATGAAATTCAGATGCGGAGCCCAGATTTCTTCTCCGGAGAACTGGTAACAACGATCTACTTCGGAGGAGGAACGCCCAGTTTGCTGACACCCGAGGAACTGGAAACCATTCTTACTACTGTTCATCAGAATATCTCGACCGATACCGTCGAAGAAATCACGCTGGAAGCCAACCCGGATGACATCACGGAAGAAAATCTGACGGGCTGGAAAAAAGCAGGCATCAACCGACTGAGTATAGGGTTGCAGTCATTCCGAGAACAGGATCTGCAATGGATGAACCGGGCACATTCTGTAGAAGAAGGAGAATCCGCCATTCGCAAAGCACAGGAATTTGGTTTCACCAACCTCACTGTAGATTTGATGTACGGACTTCCCAATCTCTCTCAAGCGGAATGGAAAGAGCATATTTGCAAACTAACGGATCTGAACGTTCCCCACATATCCGCCTATTGTCTGACCGTAGAACCGAAAACAACACTGCACCATCTGGTAGGAACTAATAAAATCCATGTCCCGGATGAGGACACCCAGGCAGAGCAGTTTGAACTGCTAATCCAAACCTTGCGGGAAAAAGGATATGAACACTATGAGATTTCCAATTTTTGCCTTCCCGGACAATACGCCAAACACAACTCCAATTACTGGAAGAACAGAAAGTATCTTGGAATTGGTCCTTCAGCACACAGCTATGACGGAGAAAACAGATTTTGGAATCCTGCGAATAATACGCGCTATATACAATCTGTACAATCCGGAGAGCATACACCTGAAAAAGAAGCGCTTTCTCCCGAAAACCGCTTTAACGAATTATTGCTCACCGGACTGCGAACAATCTGGGGAGTGAATTTGCAACAACTTTCTGCTGCGCTTCCACTGACAGATGCCTTTCGTAATGAAATGGATCATTTTATACAAGCGGGAGACATGCAGCAATCCGGAAATACAATACGGTTAACCCAACAGGGAAAATTAAAGGCAGATTATATCGCTTCAGCCCTTTTTGTCTGAAATATACAATCGCTTTTTTCGCTATCTTCACGGGATAAAGCATTATTTTTGAAACATGGCAGAAGATTTAGATATCGTAGAGGGAACCAAACAGCAACGCTATGATTCTCTATACCCGCAACTGGAAGCATTACTCGAAGGTGAAGAGGATACAATTGCCAATCTCGCAAACATTTCAGCTGCACTAAAAGAGATGTTCGGTTTTCTTTGGGTCGGTTTCTACCGCGTACAAGAAAACGAACTGGTTCTCGGGCCTTTTCAGGGAACAGTTGCCTGTACACGTATTGCAAAAGGTAAAGGGGTTTGTGGAACATGTTGGGAAACTGCCGCTGTACAGGTCGTACCTGATGTGGATGCGTTTCCGGGACATATTGCCTGTAGTTCACTTTCCCGATCGGAAATCGTACTTCCGCTTTTTAAGAATGCACAGGTAGTGGGTGTTCTTGATATTGACAGCGAAAGACTCAATGAATTTGATGCAATAGATGTTCGTGAACTAAGTAAAATTTGCCGATTGGCAGAACGCAAATGGGATTGATTCGTTTTTTAGTACCCGTCTTACTGATTTTGTTTTTTGCCGGATGTGCACAAATGGTTCCGCTGGAAGGAGGTCCAAGAGACATGGCTGCACCCGTACCTGACAGTGCAGGCATTACCCCTCCCCACGCATCCGTCAATACAGTACCCGAAAAAATACGGATTCCCTTTACGGAATTTATCCGCCTGAATAATCCCACTGCAAATATTGTTGTTGTACCGGAAATCAAACCCCGACCCGAATATAAAATCAAGGGGAAAGACCTGATCATTGATCTGTCTAAATCCCAACTCGATTCGAATACAACGTATTCCTTTTACTTTAACCGCGCCATACAGGATTACAGTGAGGGAAATGACAGCATCATGAATTATGTATTCGCAACGGGACCTATTATCGACTCACTCACCTATTCCACCGTTGTTATCGATGCCGAACAGGGAGTGCCTGTGTCAGAAGTTCTGGTTGGTCTTTACACCCCTTCGGATACCTTAGATCCATACTTGCATAAACCGAAATACTTTTCCCAGACAAATCAACAGGGGATTGCTAAATTTTCGTACCTCGCAGAGGGAGAATTTGAAGTGTTTGCTTTTAGTGGCTCGACGACTACTCTTCGACCCGGGAAAGCCGACCCGGTCGCTTTTCTTTCGCACACCATACAAATCGACACTACGGCAAATACAGATACCTTGTTCATCTTCCCGACATTTGAGAAACGTATGCGCCTCTTGACAAAAGAGATCACAGCCCCCGGGAAAATTCTGTTAACCGCAACCCGGGAATTTACCGACGCGGATTTTGTTGTAAAAAAGGATTCAGTTCCTATTGATTTTCTTTTGCAGGAAACGGAAAAAACAGATTCGGTTTACCTCTGGATCAAAGCGGAAGAACTCAATTCGTACAGCGTTGACATCAACTGGCCGGATACCAGTCTCAGCGCACGATTATTTCTAAAGAGATCTTCTTTTTCAGAGCCTTTCACGTTGAAGACAAATCTTGCCCGCGAAAACCGGTTGGGAATTTTTGATACCTTACAACTCATTTCAACAGTGCCTCTGCAAGATTTCGATACCAGTTTACTCTCTGTGGTAGATAAGGACACAAACCGTGTACATGTTAAAAGCATTTTTCAGGAACCATCTACTCTGGTTATAGACGGAGATTTCACTCCCGGAGAACCTTATGAAATAACATGGCTACCGGAATTTGCAACTGATTTCTATGACCGAAAACTGGAGGACACTGTAGTCGTACGTTTTCAGCGGAAGGAAGAAAAAAACTACTCAGTTCTTGAACTTGTTTTGAAAGATCGCCCTGATCGCCCAATGGTATTGCGCCTGTTCAACGATAAAAACCTCATTGCCGAGGAAATGGTATACAATCCGGAAGATACACTCTATACGTTTTCGTATCTGGAACCCGGGAGTTATATTGTCCAGTTCGTACGGGATGACAACCGCAACGGTCAATGGGACACCGGATCGTATAAAGATAAAATTCAGCCTGAAAACTGCCTGTGGTTCAGAGATCCGATTACACTTCGCGCCAACTGGGAAAACAGAGTAACTCTTGAGTTCTCTACTCCAAAAGAAGAAAACCCGGATGAGCAGAAAGAAGAAACAGGAAACTCCTCAGAATCAGGAGAAGTGAATGAGGATTAACAGAACTTAAGAAGCGAATCAAAAATCAGCTTTCCGTCTGTATTCGCCAATTCAGAATCAGCAGCACGTTCAGGGTGTGGCATCATTCCGAACACATTTTTTCCTTTGTTGGTAATTCCGGCAATATTATCCAACGCTCCGTTAGGATTCGATTCAGGAGTAGCAGCAAGTTCTTCGTTTACATACTGAAACAAAACCTGGTCATTATCCCAGATGCTTTTCAACATTTCATCCGGCGCGAAGAATCGTCCTTCACCGTGTGCAACAGGAATTTTGTACGCCTTGTCCTCTAACCCTTTAGTAATTGGTGCTGACTCGGAAACAGGCTTCAATAAGACATTCTTACAAATAAACTTTTGGTTGTTATTGTGTAACAATGCTCCTTCCAACAAACCTGATTCACAAAGAATCTGGAAACCGTTACAAATCCCCATCACATATCCGCCTTTTTCTGCGTGTTTGATCACTTCAGTCATAATAGGGGAAAAACGTGCAATGGCTCCGGAACGCAAATAGTCACCATAGCTGAAACCTCCCGGAAGAACAACAAAATCAACTCCTTTCAGATCAGTATCTTTATGCCAGAGACGCTCTACTTTTTGTCCAAGCTTCGTCTCAAGTACATATACCATGTCTTCATCACAATTTGATCCGGGAAAAGTTACAACACCAAATTTCATCTTTTATCTCATTTAAAGGGCAATACCCTGTTTGCTAACACCCTTTTCATCATGAAAAGGAATAATTCACTGCAAAAATAGTCAATTCTTTCAGAAGAATTTCAAACCTACCTGTATGTAAATTGCAAACAGGAGTAAAAAATACAGTAAAATGTTATAAACAGCAGGGACGCGGGCCAATGAAATTCCGGTCGCAACCAGAAAAGTAGTACCTACCTGACTGATCATTACATATTCTTTGATATTCAGAAAATGGATAAACTCGGAAAAGATCAATAGCAAGACAGAAATCCAGGACAATGTAATTAAACGCTTGAACCGCAAACCACTTCTGATGATCTTTTTGTTAATCACAAAAAAGGAAACCAACAAAAGTAAAACCCAGGCAGAAAACTGAATAAGGCTGATAAGCGACCAGGAGAACCCTGAGTTCTGCTCCCAAAAATGATGAATAAAGTTTCCTGAAGGATAGTAGTGTTCGTAAGTGATAATATAGGCCAACACGCTCACGTATGCCAAAAAAATCAAGGCGTACTCCCGCCATACAAACGGACGAATAACTATCAGAGTAAAGAAAGGGAAAAGTAATAACGGAAAAGCATGCGGGAAGAAACTCAACCCAATACCAAGTAATAATGCTCCGTTGAATATCGCCCTTCTGGCGTCTTCATTTTGACGAACAAAAAACAACTGGCGAATGCTCAGGATATCAAAAAAGTGGAAAAGAAGTACCCCCGGATTATCAACAATACTGATCGTAAAACATCCGACGATATAGACGAATCCCACAACGTAGGTGTTCCGTTCAAGGAAATCATTCGAGTTAAATGTATTGTTAATGAGATAAGCATTAAAAGATACGGTAACTGCAGAAATGACCGTAAGCCAGATGATATCCGGAGAAGGATAATTCCCCCACACGCCCAAATCCAGCTCTTGCGGAATCTCCTGGTACATGAGAAAAACACCACTCATCACCATTGCCAATACCGGAAACAATAAAACAGCCAATGGCTGGTTCGATTTAAAAAGTCGTATCATTTCTGCGAATATACATCACAGAAAAGAAATTATTCATTACATTTGGAGCAAATATTTTAGGTTATGAATTCATCTGTAGTATTCAACGGAATTGCTGACTTGTTACAGTGGACGTTGCAAATTTTTGACGTTATCGGTAACTCTTTTAATTATGCAGTTATCGCTCTTGGTTTTTTCGGACTTTTCTACTGGTTGCGTTACCAGGCGAAATTTAATGCCGAGGCAGCGAATAACCCGAACCAACTCAAATAAGAGATTATACAATCGGGATAAAGAAATTAAAAAAGGGTGGTTAATTAACCGCCCTTTTTTTGTGATTTGCTTTTTCTAATTACTCGTCACTGTTCAGAATTTCGAACAGTTGATCAAGATTCGGCGCTATAATAATCTCAATCCGACGATTCTTTGCCTTGTCATTCTCATCCACAGGGTGGTATTCCGAACGACCCGCAGCAGTTAAAATCTCCGGTTTTACGGATGAATTATTCAGAATAATATCAATTACCGAAGTGGAACGGAGAACAGAGAGTTCCCAATTATTCTTCGGATGACTTGAACTTGCCAAACGATCGGTATCTGTATGACCTTCTACGACAATTTCAATATCTTCTGTTGTTTCCAGCACTTTTGCCAGATCAACCAGTGCCCGTTTTCCTTCCGACTCGACACGCGTTGAACCGGAAGCAAATAACAACTTGGCCTCAAGACTAACATACACCTTACCGTTTCTTTCCTCCACAGTAAGACCTTTTCCTTCAAACCCTAGTAGTGCTTTTGCAACACGCTCTTTTAATGCTTTTACGGCTGAGTCCTTTTTTGCAATTAATTCTTCCAGCTCGTTCACTCTTGCTTCACGTTGCGCCAATAATCTTTGCTTTTCAATTAATTCGGCTTCAAGCTCCCGCAGTGCGTCTTCTTTTCGCTGTACTTCCAATGCTTTTGATTCCAGTTCAGCCTGCAAACGAGCCGTTTGTGCCGCACTGAGTGACCGGTTCTCGTCAAACTTCTTCTCCAGAATAATATTCAGTTCAGTTGCCTTATCATATTCTGCCTGCAACGATCTGAATTGCTGCCCCAACTCAGTCGTATCACTTTTCAATGCGCTGACATCTTTCTTCAGATTTTCGGACACAACCTCCAGATCTTTATACTTCGCCTCATTCTCTATTGCCATCGACTTATACTTCGCCAGCTCCTCAGCACAAACGCGTTCTTTTTCCAACAATTCGTTATACTTCTTTGAAGGAACGCAAGCAAAGAAAAGCGGCATCCCCACCAGTAGTAACCCCAAATTTCTTTTCATGATCTTGACTTTTTTACAAAGTAACAAGAATTAAAGGTTCTCCGGGAAGAGGTGAAACCTTTCTTATACACAACCCGGCTTTAACAACTCTACTCAAACACCGGGCAAACGTCAGATTGTGTACTTTTCTTTTTGCAGGTAGTAATTCCGATCGACAATTCGTGCGTATGCCCCATGCTCCCCTTTAATTTGTTCGTAATGAGATCAAACGAGTACGCAACCGTAAAATAACCTAAGAACTTAACCCGCGCCAGGAACAAAACCGATTCCTGTTTCCGGTATCCGACTCCGAATGTAAACGTATTCCGAAAATCAAGAAGGGCATGAAGATCTATCCCAATAGGCCCGGCAGGTGGAAAGCGAAAAGTAGCTACAGGTAAAAGACTTAGTCCGGCATCATTCAGTTTTATCTGACCACCCCCATTGAGATAAAAATGTAGTCTCTTGGATGCTTCATAACCAATCGGGTAATCCAAAGGAATTAAATTCTGCAGGGTAGCCCCAACAAAGAAATGCTTTCCTGTTAACCAGGTTCCGAACGAAGCATCCGGTCCCAAAAAGGAAAAAGAGGAGGTCTGCACTGCAGGATCCGGATCGATCGAAGTCACACGCGATGCATCAAAAGTCATATTATCAATTCCTGCATAAGCTCCCATCGAAAGGGTAAGCTCCTTTTTTAAGGGAATATGTAACGCATAGGCAAACTGTAAACGATTATGTGCAAACGGACCAAACGCTTCGCGCTCGAATTTGAGTCCGACTCCATGGTAAGCCCCCATGTACTTTCTCTTTTTCCCTCCAACACGCGCCGACAAGGTGAAAAAACCACCGGACGGAGCTTGTGGAACCCCGATCCATTGCTGCCGGTACAAAATACGCATATCCACACACGTATTTATTCCTGCTAACGCCGGATTCAGTGAAAACTGATGAAAAGGCAATTGAGAATACTGAGGCATCTGCTGGCCGGATACCCGAACAGTAAACAAAAGAAAAATTACTAGTTGTATGGTTAAAAATCGTCTCATCGTACAATTGTCACTGCCCCTTTATATACCGTATCATTCGGCCCCTGCTCATTTAGTGAGATCACATAGTAATAAGTCGATGTAGGCAACAACTTGCCGTTGAATGTTCCATCCCAGAATTTTTCTTCGTTGTAACTGACACTTTCAAAAACCCTTTGCCCCCATTTATCATACACCTCTATTCGCATATTCGGATAACGGGAGGCGCCTTTGATTTCCCAGGTGTCATTAATTCCGTCTCCATTCGGGGAAAAAACATCCGGAATTAGAAGGTCACTTGTAACTGTTATGACCATTTCGTCTGTTAATTCACACACTCCATTAGTTGCCGTAAGAAAAAATGTGGTCGTTTGTTCCGGAAAAGCAATCGGATCCAGAACATCTGTTGCACTGAGCCAGATTGCCGGTTCCCAATAAAAATTTGCCCCATCTGTATAACCGTTCAACTTTACGGACTCTCCTGCATAGATATCCAGATCCGATCCGGCATCTATAATAAATTCCAGCACTGTGAACTGGATGTCTCCACTCGTTACCGCTACCGGACAATCTTCATAGCAAGCTGTTTCCGCGCGAATGATATCATCGTCTTCTATCTCGGCCGTAATAATTTCTGTCCCGACGGAAGTAAACCAGAATACACCATTCCGGTACCAGTTTACTGAAGCGGGTTCGGGACATAGTGTAGTATCTACGCTCAGATTAACGGTTTGTCCCTTGCAAAATATAGTGTTGGAGGCAACCAAAGCAATCGAAGAAGCCGGACGGTTCACTCCCGGTCCTGCAACCTGCAAATCAAGTTCAAACTGACTGGGGTCAATAGCTCCTGCGCCAACCATCGTACCTGTTAAGGCAATGTAATACTCCGAATCAGGTGCAAGTCCTGTTATCGGAAGATTAAACGCCCCGTTTTGATCCGTTAAACAACCCAACTGCACATAACTGGCAGCATTGCATGGAACAGAAGTTTCAAGTACTGCAATACTCAACGAATTGTTTGTGTTATTAACGGAATTATCAAAAAGAAGATTCGTTCCCGAAACGGTTACATCTCCCCCCGTTGCATTCGTTCTGAAAACAAACCAAATCGTATTCAGCGGTGTAAAGCAAGTAGTAAAATCATCTTCACAGGAAGGACAGAAAGTAATGTTCGCATTATAGTTGTTGACACGAACGGTTTCCTGCGGACAAAGTGTATCTGCATTACTACATTGGTTATAATCCTCTTGTGAATAAACAGAAGAGATCAGAAAGAAAACAGATATGCAGAAAATTACGTATTTCATTACTAAAATGGTATGTAAAACTATAAATTTCCATTCAGTTATCCATACATTTGCATGGTAATGAACAAAATTGGCATGAAAAATGTATTAACAGGTTTGTTCAAAAAAACTACGTATGAAAAAAATTTACGCACTGTTTTTAGCTGTCTTTGTGCTAAACACTTTATCTGCTCAACGCGTTTTTACGGAGTACGAAACAGATTCCAAATGGTTTATCGGCCTAAATGCCGGGGCAATCTGGCACACCTCTGATGTGAAAAACAAGACCCAATTGGGTTGGGGATTTATGGTCGGTCGATCTTTCAATTACAACTATGGAACTCCCGTAAGTTTTGATGTCCGGTTGCGCTATCTTCGTGGATTCTGGATTGGTCAGGACAACGACCTGTCGATAGTATCTCCGAATGATGCTTCGCTAAGTGGATCTGCCTACCCGCAGGTAAATTACTACAAACCCGACACAGCTACTATTGTGCGTAATTTCCAAACCGACCAGCACAGAATAGCACTCGAACTGGCTATTCATGCGAATCGTCTGCGTGAACGTACAGGACTTGACCTCTATCTTTTTGGAGGAATCGGACTGAATTGGTGGCAGACCTATTCCAACGTGTTAAACAATACCGATTCTACAGCCTATATGTACGATTACACATCATTGAATGGTGATTATTCAAATACTGTTATCAATAATCTTCAGGATGCAACGTACGACACGCCTCTTGACGGAAGCACCAAGACGGGGTATAACGTTTCCTGGATGCCCAGTGTGGGATTGGGAATCGGGTATCAGGTTGGACCTCGATTTCAGGTTGGTGTAGAGCATAAAACTACATTTACCAGAACGGATCTTTGGGACGGAAAGAATTATGATAAATCAGGAAACCCCAGCGGATCCAATGATATATATCACTACACAGGAATTTATCTGAAGTTTAACCTGCGAAAAGGAAAGAAAAAATTCCCCAAAGAGGAAAATGAACAAACGACAGAAACACCGGTAGACAACCTCACCCCAACTACACCCGGCGGAAATTGTCTGACACCAACCGTAGCTATCACAGATCCAGCGCGAACAAATTACTCAGTACAGAATCAATCATTCCTATTCAGAGCAACGGTAACTCATATCGAAGGTGCACATCAGGTAGCTTTTAAAATCAACGGTCAGTACAACACGAACTTTACGTATGATCCGGCAACGGATCGTTTTCAGAGTAATGTAGTTCTTTCACCCGGACAGAACATTTTGGAAATACTTGCTACCAACGCATGCGGAAGTGCAGAAGACAATAGAATTCTTATTCTTGAAACACCACAGATAACTCCTCCTATTGTTAGTTATCAAAACCCTCCGCAAAGTCCGTACGAAACAGAACTTACTGTTTTCCCTCTTGCTGCTCAGGTTTTGAATGTGGATACCAAAAATCAGATAACACTTTCTCTGAACGGCACCAACATCAGTACATTTACGTTCAATCCTACATCAAAAGCTGTTACAGCCCAACTTTCTCTTGTTGAGGGCAACAATAGCGTTGTTCTGACAGGAATCAATCAGGCAGGAACAGATAGTAAGCAAACGATTATCATTCGGAAACGACCTCGTTTGAGACAACCTCCGGTAGTTAATTTTATCAATCCTGCCAGTTCACCCATTACTGTAGACCAGCAAAGAGCTTCTATACTGGCAACCGTTCTTTATGTCGAACAGAAAACCAATATTTCCGTACTGGTTAACGGCAGATTGTTAGGGCAACACCAATTTGAGTACAATACCGCCAATAACATGGTTTCGTTTACTACAGATCTGATTGAAGGAGCTAATATTGTCCAGATAAAAGGAAGTAATGAAGCAGGAACAGCTGAAAAATCAACAACTATTATATACAGAAAAGCTGTTGTTGAGTATCCTCCAATCGTAACTTTCCTCGATCCGTTCGAAAATCCGAAAACGGTTACCATTTCGAATTACGGAGTACGGGCACGCGTACAAAATGTAACCAGTCAGCGACAAATAAGTGTTTGGGTAAACAGCATTCCTACGACGAATTTTACTTACAGTAATTCGTCTCAGGAGGTCTTTCTGCAAACAGGATTAGTAAATGGCGCCAATACCATTACCGTTCGGGGAACCAATTCGGCCGGATACGATGAAAAGTCAACGACTATCATCTATCGCCAATATAATCCGGTTAAACCACCTGTTGTGGACATCACATTCCCCGTTGGAAACCCTGCTGAAACAAGCACACCTACAGCACAGGTACAGGCTACCGTATTGAATGTAAATTCTCAACAAGAAATTTCGGTCTTTGTCAACGCGACACAACTGACTTCTTTCTTCTATGACGGAAATACACATCAGGTAAGTTTTAACGCTCCCCTGAATATAGGTTCCAACCTTGTAAAAGTTGTGGCGTCTACTACTTCCGGATATGCTGAAGACGTACAAACGATTGTCTACAAACGTATTATCCAACAACAACCGCCTGTGGTTACTTTCGTCAACCCGGCTTCTTCACCACAGACAGTTACACAACAAGCATACAATATGCAGGCAACCGTTCTGAACGTTGCTAATAAAGGACAAATCCGAATCCGTCATAATGGAGTTATCATCACTCCTGATCTGTACACATTTACAAGTATATCCAAACAAGTATTCTTCACCACCAATCTGGTTCCCGGAAACAATATATTTGAAGTAACAGGGACCAATGAAGCGGGAAGCGATACTGAAACAGCAACCGTTATTTACAAACGGGAAGTAACTCCGTGTAATAAACCGGTGATAACAATAAATCAACCGCAGCAGAATAGTACGAGCGAAAATCAATCGGTACGTTTTGCCGCACAAGTGACCGGAGTTTCCTCCGTTAATGATATCACAGTTCTCTTAAACGGACTGCCGCAAAACAATCTAAATTTTGCTGCTACAACCGGTCAACTGGCAGGAACCTTCACACTAACTGAAGGGATGAACAACATTGAAATACTGGCAACAAACCAATGTGGTTCTTCCAGAATTTCTACTAGTGTAAAATACACACCAGTTCAGGAACCTTGTTTTGTTCCCGAGGCAAGCAGGGTGAATCCGGTAAATACCACTGCACAGATTCAGGAAGGACAAATCAGTATAACAGCCTCTCTTCTGAATATTACGGAAAGCGGACAGATCACGCTCAACATCAACGGACAGGAAAGTCAGGCCTTTATTTATGACCCCGCACGTCACCTTGTAACTGCAACGATACCTTTATCAGAAGGCAACAACACGATACGTGTAATTGCAGAAAACAAATGTGGTGCAGCCAGTGTATTCTGGAACATCGAGTATGTACGCTGTACACCTCCCGTATGGAATTTAACCAGTAATGTACCTGCAGGAAATGTTACCAGTTCTCCGTCGTTTAATATTAGTGGAAACGTTGAAAACATAAGCTCTCCCCGACAAATTGTCGTCAATCACAATGGTACTCCGGTTAACTTCAACCTGAATACAATGACGGAGATTTTTAGTTCAACAATTACACTTTCCGAAGGAAATAATACAATCATCGTTACAGCCACAAACGAGTGTGGAAAGGATGTTGAAACGTATCAGGTTATTTATAAAAAACCCGTTACCGTACTCCCTCCTACAGTTGATATCATAATCCCTGAAGAAAATCCGCATCACACAACAACCCCGTCAATGACCATTGTCGCCACTGTTGAAAATGTAAGCAACTCTTCACAAATAACTGTCACTATCAACGGTGCTCCGCGTAATTTTGCTTATAACGCTTCGCTGAATCAGGTGAGTTTCTCACAAAACTGGGTAGAAGGAGCCAATGTCGTCGTGGTAAGTGCTACAAATACGGCAGGAAGTAGTTCAGATACAAAAACAGTCATTTATTCGGAGCCGGTTATCATACAACCTCCGGTAATCACATTTACCAATCCGGTGACTACTCCGTATATCATTACCGGAACACAGTACACCGTTACCGGTTATATAACGAATATTTCCTCATTAAACCAGGTGCAGTGCTATGTGAATAATGCGGATTTCGCTCAATACAATCCTTCTTTATCCGGTGGACAGCTTAATTTTACGCTTCCATTGACTTTTGACAATACACATCCTGTATATGAGGTGCGTTTTGTAGCAAGCAATGAAGCAGGTACGGATCAGTCCTCCCGAATCATTCGTCAGAAAAGGGAGGATAACACCGGAAATTGTATGCCGGAAACAGGAGCTGTGTTCGCAGCAAATCATGTATCTGTACAAGTATCCAGCACAAAAGACCTCTCTAATGTAGTCTTGAAGTTCCACGACAATACCACACAAAAATTTGATAACCTTTCCGGAAATACAGGAACGTTTGCAGGAACCGGAACACAGGAAGGAAAATGCATTATCGGAGTTTGGATTAAGTCAGGATGTAACTCCAGCAATGACGGACCGGGATATGGAACGTGGACGCCCAACACAACATTCAACGGACAGTGTAATACAGACAAGCCATGCGGACCGCGGTTCAACCCGGGTAATTCAACCTGGCAATTCTGTCTGATAACTCCTTCGGGCACATTTACACGTGATGATTTGCAATCCAATCCGAATTTCTCCTACCAGGGACCAGCAAGCAGTGCTTATTTCTTGCCGATTGCAGGTGGAGCAGATGCAACGGTTAATGGTGCATCATACCCTATTCAAAGTGGAAGATATTATCTGTTCACAGGAAATCTGAATGTACGGGTAAGCAATAGTCATCCGGGATCAATGGGACATTGGCAAATCTGTATTGAATCATCGACAGCTCCTCGTAGCGGGAATGGAAACAACAGACCACAAAGTCCTTGTGAAACGACTGGAAATACAAACGGAAATAGCAACGGTTCAGGACAGTCAAACAGTTCGTCTATTGAAAATGATTGTCTTCCAAAAGTAAATGCTACTTTCCGTAATGCACACCAAACCGTAACTGTTTCAAGTGACAAGAGCATTTCTAATGTTGTTCTCAAATTTTCGGATGAAACAACGCAGAAATTTGAGAACTTATCCGGAAGAATCCGAACCCTTTCCGGAACAGGAGCAAATTCAGGAAAGTGTATCAAAGGCGTTTGGATTAAATCCGGATGTAACTCAAGTACAGATGGTCCGGGATACGGAGAGTGGGTTCCCAATAGCCAGTTTGACGGGCATTGTACTTCGGATTCACAACAGGAAGAAAGTCCTGAAACGGACGACACACCAACCTCAACCACTCCGGGTGTAATTCGAAAGCCTTCGGGAACAACCATTTCACGTCCCCAAACGACCTCCCCCACTACAGCACCTCAAAGAGGTAGTGGCGGAAGTTCTTCTGGAACCCGATCACCCGGAAACAGATCATCAACAACAATTGTCAAGCCAAGACCTTAAACAGAAAGGGCGGAAGTAATACTTCCGCCCTTTCTGTTATAATATACGTGTCGTTTATTTCTTCTTTTTCTTTGCTGCCTCCACGTACTTTTCAATAGCCATTGTCATTGAAGGAGACTCCGGCTGAGGAGCATGAACATCTAAACGAAGATTATGCTTCAGAACCGCACTTGCTGTAGTTGGTCCAAATGCTGCTATCCTTGTTTCGTTTTGCTTAAAGTCAGGGAAATTCTTGAACAAAGACTCAATTCCCGAAGGACTAAAGAAAACCAACATATCATACTTTACATCATCTAAATCTGACAAGTCAGAAGCAACCGTTCGGTACAAAACAGCCCGAGTGTACTTCACTCCCTGCTCATCTAGTGTATCCGGAATACGTTCTCGTAAAATGTCCGAACACGGAAGTAAATACTTCTCATCCTTGTGCTTTTTGAAAAGATCGATCAAATCATTGATAGTCTGCTTCCCAAAAAAGATCTTTCTCTTTCGGTAAGTAACGTACTTCTGAAGATAGTAAGCTACAGCTTCGGAAATACAAAAATACTTCATAGAATCAGGAACAGTAAACCGGGTTTCTTCAGCGATTCTGAAGTAATGGTCAACGGCTGTCTTACTGGTTAAGATAACAGCAGTAAAATCCGCGAGGTTGACACGTTGTTGTCTGAATTCCTGCGCTCCAACACCTTCCACGTGTATAAAAGGTCTGAAATCAATTTTCAGCTTGTACTTTTCAGCCAGGTCAAAATACGGCGATTTGTCACCCTCTGGTTTGGGCTGAGAAACCAAAATCGTTTTGATACTCAATTTTCCCTAGTTTTAATGGTTCAACATATTCAAAATCCGATCTGCCATAAACGCATCAAAAAACACATTGAATGGCAGAATTTCGAGGGTGCAAATGTACAAAATAATATAATACAACGGAATACCTTGCTGTAAACCAAAAAATATCGCCCGGATATTTATAAACAAAATAAACAGTGTGTTACACACGAAAAAGGCCCATCCGGCAGGCACGATCAGTGAACTGTTCAGGTGTCCGATCACAACAATTGGCAAAAGCAACAAGCCTAGTAGCTGCGGCAGCAAAACGAGGTTAAATCCATTCTCCCGAATGACACTTTTTTTGCCCGTCACAAAACCTACCAGTACAAGAGGAATCATAAAGAACAATTGAACAGCAATCGGCCACAAAAGATGTACAAAAAAGGGTATATTAATACCCCCGAAAAACAAAAGACTCCCCATGGAAGTGACCAGCCAAAAGTTAATGAGTAACAAAAAATCCGAAAAATGAACGACTCCGTAATTCTCCCGGATAACCTGATTAATGGAATTATTTCTGATCAGAATACGAAACAGGGCGGAGAAAATCTCCGGACGGACAAATTTTGCAACAGAGATAAGAATTAACGCAAAGAAAATGCCGTAATTAATGATTGCCTGTGTTCCTTCATTTCTTTGAACGGCCTCAAAAAGAGGCCACATATCATGATCGTATGTCAGTATATCAAACATGTGTTAGCAAAGGTAGTATAATCTTGATTATATTATATGCATCTTCCGCTCCCGGATATGGCCTTTTCATAATCAGACATTTTTGCATGCAAAATTCATTTCTTCCTTCAGTATGTAAGAAGTACCTATGAAAAATTTATATTAGTTTTGTCGTGGAATTTCAAAAATGAAGAAATGAAAACTGATTTATATACGCATCCGGATTATTACAACATGGATGATTTGTTGACGGAAGAACACAAAATGATCCGTGACGCTGCCCGTGCATGGGTGAAAAAGGAAGTTTCTCCTATTATAGATGAGCATTATGAAAAAGCTACTTTCCCTTCTCATTTATTGAAGGGTCTTGGTGAGATTGGTGCGTTTGGACCTTATATCCCTGAAGAATACGGAGGCCCGGGTCTGGATCAGATTTCTTACGGATTGATCATGCAGGAACTGGAACGTTGTGACTCAGGTCTTAGATCTACTGCTTCAGTTCAAAGTTCTCTTGTGATGTACCCAATCTGGAAATACGGAACAGAAGAACAAAAGAAAAAATACTTGCCTAAGCTGGCAACCGGAGAAATGATGGGGTGTTTTGGATTAACAGAACCTGATCATGGTTCTAATCCGGCAGGAATGATTACCAATTTTAAGGACATGGGAGATCATTACCTGTTGAACGGAGCCAAAATGTGGATTTCGAATGCTCCTTTCGCTGATATCGCTGTTGTATGGGCGAAAAATGAGGAAGGACGAATTTGGGGAATGGTTGTTGAACGCGGTATGGAAGGATTCTCAACTCCGGAAATGCACGGAAAACTATCACTTCGCGCTTCATCTACAGGAGAGTTGATCTTTGAAAACGTTAAAGTACCAAAGGAAAATCTTCTTCCGGGAAGAAGCGGACTAGGCGCTCCGTTGAGCTGTCTTGATTCCGCTCGATTCGGTATTGCCTGGGGAGCTTTGGGAGCAGCTATGGATTGTTACGATCAGGCTCTTCGTTACTCAAAGGAAAGAACGCAGTTCAATGTTCCTATCGGAGCCTTCCAGTTAATTCAAAAGAAGTTAGCTGAAATGATTACGGAAATTACAAAAGCTCAATTATTGACATTGCGCCTGGGACAATTGAGAAACGAAGGTAAAGCAACTTCGGCTCAGATATCAATGGCAAAAAGAAACAATGTTGAGATCGCATTAAATATTGCCCGTGAGGCTCGTCAGATCCACGGTGGAATGGGAATCACTTCCGAATATTCTATGATGCGTCACATGGCGAACCTTGAGTCAGTAGTGACCTACGAGGGAACACATGACATTCATCTGTTAATTACAGGTATGGACGTAACAGGAATTCCATCATTCACCCGCGAGATGCCTGATTTGAATTAATTTTAATTTTCAAAAAGGCTCCTTCAACGGGGCCTTTTTTATTCATTGACAGTATGAAAAAAATATTCCATTTATCAACGTGTACCACTTGTCAAAGAATTCTGAATGAGTGGTCTGTTCCTGAATCAGTGACATTACAGGACATCAAAAGTGATCTGTATTCGGAAGAGGAACTGGATAAAATGAAAGAATTAGCAGGATCGTATGAAGCTATTTTCTCAAAACGGGCTATGAAATACAAAGAGTGGAACGTTAAAGATAAAGTGAAAACGGATGATGATTACCGGGAATTTCTTCTGAAGGATTATACATTCCTGAAACGTCCTGTTTTGGTTTATGAAGACACTATTTTCGCCGGAAACAGTAAAAAAACGGTAGAAGCTGCGGGTAATTTTCTGGCATCGCTTTAGCACATGAAAACAGTTGAAAATTTGTGGGCTCACCTCGCCTTACTGACGGTGAACCTCATTTATGGTGCTAATTATGTGTTGGCTAAAGACATTATGCCCGATTACATATTACCCAATGGTTTAATTCTTATTCGCGTAGCCGGGGCAACCTTGTTGTTCTGGATCGTACGTCTATTTATCTGGGAAAAGGTAAATCGAAAAGATCTTATTCTGATTGCTTTTTGCGCTCTCTTCGGTGTTTCACTGAATCAGCTGTTCTTTTTTAACGGATTAAACCTCACCTCGCCTATTAACTCTTCCATCATCATGACCTCAAACCCGATAATGGTTGTCATTCTAGCGTTTTTCCTGTTAAAAGAGCGCATACAGACCCTTAAAATAACCGGAGTGGTTGTCGGAACGTTCGGAGCGGTATGGCTTATCCTTCTCGGAAATCCGCATGGCTCTGGAACCTCTTCTATTCTGGGTGACGTCTATATTTTTATTAATTCCCTGACCTATGCACTGTATCTTGTGCTTGTAAAACCATTAATGTCCAAATACAAACCCATTACGGTCATTACACTGGTGTTTACTTTCGGACTGGGATACATTATGCTTTATCCTCCCGTATGGACAGAATTACGTCTTGTTGACTTTTCTGCAATTCCGGCTTTTATTTATTGGGAAATCGCTTTTGTGATCGTTGCGGTAACTTTTCTGGCCTATCTGCTCAATATTTTTGCCTTAAAGATTGTCTCCCCTTCTATAGCCAGCAGTTATATTTATCTTCAGCCTGTATTTGCAGGAATCTTTGCCTGGCTCTTCGTGAGTTGGTTAAAAGCCGATTATGTGCAGGACATTACACTGGAAAAAGTGTTTTGTTCGCTGTTGATCGCATTAGGAGTCTACCTAATATCTGTTAGCTCTAAAAAACAGAAAAGACTGGAGCAACAAAGCAAATCATAGAAAAAATCCGTAAATTTCAATTCATGAGAGTACAGTTGATTTACGGAATTTTTCTGATACTATTTTCCTGTTCTTCCGAATCGACTGATACGCGTCAAGAAGAAGTAATGGAAACAAAAAATATCGATTGGCAGGGACACAGAGGCGCACGCGGATTGATGCCTGAAAATACCGTCGCCGGATTCCTGAAAGCTCTTGAGTTTCCTGTAACGACACTTGAGTTGGACGTTGTTATTTCTAAAGACGGAAAAGTGATCGTCTCCCATGAACCCTGGTTCTCATCCGAAATCTGTTCCGTTGACAATGGTGATTCGATCCGAATTTATAACTTAACTGCTGATGAAATTGCTACAATTGATTGTGGAAGTAAAATTCATCAACGATTTCCCCAACAGCAAAAACTGTTTACCAGTAAGCCCGTTTTAGAAGAAGTTGTTCATGCTGTTGCCAATTATTGTGAAGAGAACAACCGGCCTCTTCCCAACTTCAATATTGAACTGAAATCAATGCCCGAGTGGTACACAATCTTTGTTCCGGAACCTCCTATATTCACAGCTATCGTTTTATCGGAAACAGATCGTCTTGAAATTTCAGAAAGAACAACAATACAAAGCTTTGACCCAAATATTCTGAATGAAGTTTTTAAAACTAAATCAGTAGTTAAAACGGCTTTTTTAGTTGAAAATTCGAAAGACAAAACGAACTTGTTTCCAGTGCTTTCCCAACAACCAGACATTTACAGCCCACACTACTCGCTGCTGAATAAACAGGAAGTAAAGGAAATGCACAGCAAAGGAATGAAAGTAATCCCCTGGACCGTTAATGATCTGCCTACCATGCGCTCTCTTATTACTATGCATGTAGACGGCATTATCACAGATTATCCGAACCTCATCACAAAAGCTGTACAATAATGACTTCCGACTTCACTCATTTCTTTCGTTTGCTGAATACCCTCTCCGAACTCAATGAAGCTGAAAAAGAGATAATGAAGACCCTCTTTCACGTCCGTCATGTTCCCAAAAAAACAATTCTGACACAAGCAGGAGAAACTGCCAACGAACTCTACTTCATCAATAAAGGCTTATTGCGATTATACTATCGTAAAGAGGGTGAAGAAATTACTGCATATATCTTTCGGGAGCATTTATTTGCTTCCAGTTATGATAGTTTCCTCAAACAAGAACCGGGGATTCAATATCTCGAAACACTGGAAGATTGCCAGCTACTAGTAATCAATTACCGACACATGCAGGAACTCTATCAAACGGTTCCCAAGATGCACATCATTACCCGAAAAATTGCAGAGCAACGCTTTATCAATGCACAACAAATACTGTCTTCCTTTCTGCTCGACTCTCCGGAAGAACGATATGCAAAATTCGAACAATCGAATAAAGACCTTCTTCATCGGGTTCCACATCACATTATCGCCTCGTATTTAGGAATAACACCTGTTTCGATGAGTCGAATCCGCAAAAGGAGAATAGAACAGCAACGAAAGTAATCTGAACCCTTAACAATTGTTAATGGCGGAACATCAAACACATCCTAACTTTGCAAAAAACAAACAAATTATGGACAAACAGATTCACACTGAAATCATTATCAACGCACCTCTGCAAAAAGTATGGCAAATCATTATACAACTGGAAGACTATAAAAACTGGAATCCCATACTGATAGAATGCCACGGAATCGCCAATCCAGGACAGCGATTGAAAAATGTTATGAGAACCCAAGGGAATAAAACAATGTCGTTTAAACCCATAGTCACAAAAGTGGAAGAAGACCAGTATTTCGAATGGTTGGGTTCGTTGCTGGTTAAAGGGTTATTTGATGGGCGTCACTCTTTCCGTCTCACCGAAATTAGTCCGAATCAGGTACGGTTAGTACATCGGGAAGAATTCTCAGGAATCGCCAGTAGTTTTATTCTAAAAAAGATCAAAGAACAAACAACCGCGAATTTCATTTTATGGAATCAGGCGCTTAAAGCCCGTGCAGAAGAAAAGAATACCGCAAGGTAGACGAATACCTTTCTATTCCTCATCCCAATCGTCCCATCCTTCCCAGAAGTCGCTGAGATCCCGTCGATCTTTTTTCGTCGGTTTACCCGTACCATAGTCGCGATAAATTTTCTGGGACTCCTGATAGAGCTTATATTTCTCCAACTCTTCAGGGGTTGTTTCTTCGGAAAGATATTCAGGAACCAGTTTTGCCCCTACCCGCTTATCCAGTAAAGCCAGAATCTTGTATTCAAACAAAGCTCCGTTCCGCGAAAAAGAAAGTGTATCTCCCACCTTTACCTCGCGGGATGGTTTAATATCCTCTCCATTCAAACGGATTTTTCCCTTTTTCACCTGTTCCGTCGCCTGAGATCTTGTTTTTGTCAGACGCACACACCATACATATTTATCAATCCTTATTGCCACATTTACAAAGTTAGCAGGTTTCCCACATCTTTATACCACACCGTAAACTTTCTTCATAAGAATGATTCCAAACAGCGCGAATATCCCTAAATTTGTACGCAAATGGAAGTTACAAGAGAAAAAGTTCTGGAAATCCTTTCCAACGTAATAGAACCGGATTTAAAGAAAGACATTGTCACACTTAATCTGGTGGAAGAATTAGAAATTGAAAACCGTACGATTAAGACGAAAGTAAAAGTCTCCAATCCGGCACTTCATGCAAGAAACCGCATGAAAGAAGCTGTAAAATTTGCACTCACCAAAGTACTTGGGGATGATTTGCAACTGGACATCCACGTAGTCGGACTGGCCAAAGATGAACAACATATTGTTCCGCGCAAAATACTTCCTGAGGTAAAACACATCATAGCTGTGGCTTCAGGAAAAGGAGGTGTGGGAAAATCAACAGTCACTTCTAACCTGGCAGCAGGACTTGTTAAAGCAGGCTATAAAGTAGGTATTGTCGACGCCGATATTTACGGTCCTTCTATGCCTACCATGTTTGATGTAGTCGGGGAGCGTCCAACAATGATTGATGTGGAAGGAACACCGAAAATAAGTCCGGTAATGGCGTATGGTGTGCAAATTCTTTCCATTGGATTCTTCACAGATCCGGACAATGCTGTTGTATGGAGAGGACCTATGGCCTCTAAAGCTCTGACACAATTATTTACCGATGCTTATTGGGGAAAACTGGATTACCTTCTGATTGATTTACCTCCCGGGACAGGAGATATTCACCTGAGTTTGGTACAGACCGTTCCTCTTGATGGTGCAGTGATAGTAAGTACTCCTCAAGAAGTCGCATTGGCCGATGCCCGTCGGGGTGTAAATATGTTCCAATTAGAAACAATTAAGGTTCCGGTGGTTGGAATCGTTGAAAACATGGCCTGGTTTACACCAGAGGAGCTTCCTGAGAACAAATATTATATATTTGGCAGAGACGGAGCAAAAAATCTTGCTGCAAGTATGAATGTTCCGTTTTTAGGACATTTACCTTTGGTTCAGGGAATACGTGAAGCCGGAGATGTCGGAAGACCTGCCGCTTTTCAGGAAAATAGTCCGATTACAGAACCACTTGAAGAATTAGTTCGTAACTTTGTAGCTCAGGTGGAAACGGTTGTAAATAAATAACATGACGCTTAATAAAACAGATATAGAAAAAAAGGTTCAGGCGGCAATCGAGCAGCTTCGACCTCATCTTCACAGTGATGGAGGTGATATGGAATTGGTTGAAATAACTGACGATGGTATCGTACGTGTACAGTTATTAGGCGCATGCTCTGATTGTAACATGAGCCTCATGACCTTAAAAGCCGGATTGGAAGAAGCGGTCAAAAAGGCTGTTCCTGAAATCATCTCTGTTGAAGCGGTGAACTTTTAGTAACGGATTCAATTTATTGTGTCAATAAAAAAGTCGGTGGAATACTCCACCGACTTTTATTTTTATCTCTTATCTAATCAGTTATTTACGAACCAGTGTCAGATATCCATGACCGGAAACCTCTTGTCCGTCAAGTCCCAGAACTCTGTATTTAAAGAAATAGACTCCTTCAGCGGCTTCTCCTCCTGAGGGAGTTGTTCCATCCCAACCCGGAGACTTCACGTCTATAATCTCTGCCATGGTATTTCCCCATCGATTGAAGATATATAGTTCTATCTCCGCCGCGTGCTCTATTCCCAAATGGAAATGATCATTACTTCCATCACCATTTGGTGTGAATACATTCGGAACGTGGTATACTAAAGGCGGAAACTCAACAGTAATATTGAAAGACGCTGTATCTGTACACCCTTCATTAGAAGCAACAACAGTCACTGTGTACTCTCCTTCATTGTATATATTCAGATAAGTGTCAAAATCTTCATCTGAGAAAGTTCCGTCTCCAAAACTCCACTCGTAATCTGTAACATCACCGGTTGTTTCATTAAAGATTGTCGCTTCCAGAGGAGGGTATCCTGTTTGAGGATCTACTGACAAACCAGCTTCCGGGTAGGAATACACCGTTACAGAAACCACAGACGAATTCTCACAACCATTTGCATCTACACCTGTCACCGTATAGGTTGATACACCTACTGGTGGTGTAAACGGAACTCCATCCTGAATACCGTTATCCCATGTATAAGAAACACCACCTGTTCCGGATAAAGTAACTTCTTCTCCCTCACAAACTCCTGCTCCTTCCGCAGAAATCTGAGGTAAATCGTTTACCGTCACAGTTACCTCATCACTTGCCTGACAACCATTCGGACTTGTATAAGTAACCGTGTAAGTTGTTGTCTGTGTCGGTGAGAAAGGAACTCCATCCTGAACACCATTATCCCACGTATAATTAGATGCTCCCGAAGCCGTTAACGTCACCGATTCTCCTATACAGATCGTTTGATCTGCTCCCGCATCCGGTTCATCAATTTCATCGACAAAAATTGTGATCGAATCTGTAGCTGTACAACCGGTTGGACCAACTCCTACAACTGCATAAGTTATTGTGGTATCACCAATGGCTATTTCTACTCCGTCTACCAATTCCTGGTCCCACGTATAAGAAACACCACCTTGTCCCTGTGGAGTAAATGGCTCTCCGGGACATAAAGTCAAATCGGGTCCGGCAGAAATCGGAGGTGCAGGAGAAACCAATATTTGCTCCGTAGCTGACGCCGCACAACCTGCATCCGATGTTACTGTAAGCGTTGCAGTAAAATTCCCGGACGTAGTGTAAGCGTGTGTAGGATTGTCATACGTTCCTATCGTATTTGTTTCCCCGGTAATCGGCCCACTCGCTGATTGTGTCGTAATCCCATTACCAAAATCCCATTGCCAAAAATCGATACTACCCGAACTTATCGTAGAATTATCCGTAAATGTAACCGAATCATTTTCACAAATCGATGTTGGAACGGCGGTGAAATCTGCTACAGGATATGGCGCTGTTCCAATCGTTATCGAAGCGGTTATCGAACAAGAAGACCCGGTAACCGGAATCATTTCCACCTCGTAATAACCTCCTGCTGTAATGGTAATAGCCTGTGTGGTTTCTCCTGTGTTCCAAAGATAAGAACTGGCTCCCGGAGGTGCAGTTAATACCAATGGATCGTTACCACAAATAAAAGCATCACCCGTTGAAGTAATGATCTCTGATCCACTGCATGAAGCATCAACATAAGCATATCCGTAATGTCCGGACTGAGAACAGTCGGCTACACGGAACTCAACTGTAACATTCTGGCCTATGTATGCTGTTAAAGGAGCAAAAGCTGTTCTCCAGGTCTGATAAAGTACATCATTTCCTGCACTGATGAAATCAGGGTTACTGGCAGTTGACTGAACACTGTAACTTCCACAAGGTACATCATTACCATTCTCGTCGTAAACTCTAACCACAAAATAAGGTTGTTCTGCCAGTGTATGCCCCGGTTCCTCAACAATCACAGCATAACTATAAGTAAACAAATCATTTGTAGCATCGACCAAATACGTTTGTCTTAACAAAGAAACATCTGCTCCACTCACGTTTCCATTTCCCAACAATGCCGAGTATTGACCTCCATCGGGATTTACACGTGGAATACCTACAACCCCGTCTGTACCACCAGACATGATTGAGTGTTGCAAACCAGGTGTTACTGTACTAACTCCTGTAACGCCATATGCATTACCCGGATGAGATCCGGCGGACAATTCCCAACCGTTGAATGTACCATCTTCGAAATCCATGTTAACACATGGTCCGTTCAGAACTCTTGAAGTACGTTGATGTGCCTGTTCATCCTGATTTTCTTTGTCCAAAGGAATCAGATCTACCTCTTCCTTCAGTTCTTCGATCCAGTCTCCATACATCTTATATACCTCTTCCAACGATTGTACCTTTCCGGACTTCAACTGTTTTGCAAGATTTCTTGCAAATTTATGCCGACAGTCCAGAATAAAGTCAATTGTTTTCTGATGACTTTGTTTGTAAAGATTCAAGCGGATATCATCTGATATTTTCATAAATGATATTTCAGAAGTGATATAATCTACAATATCACCAACACTTGATTTTTTAATAAATGAGGTGAGTTCCTCCTGACTGTGAATATGTTCATGCTTCTCTTGAGAAAAAGTTTTAGTAGTAGCCAAAAGAAACAAAACCAGTAGATAAAAGCTATACTTTTTCATAACTAGTTGTTTTAAATTAAATAATGATTAGATTTTTCCTTTAACGCAGCGCGACAACATCACGCCCATATTACATCCTGTATCACAGCCTGTTAATTGAATAACGTCCGAGTAGCAACTATGATAAGAGATATCTGAAGAACCCGCTCTCGCCTGAGCAAAAAATAAGAATTGCACGAAAGGAAAGAGGAGTATAAAAACCACCTTTTTCATAATAAATAGTAATAATAGTTAGCGATCAAAACGTGGTTTTCTGGAAACCACCTTTGACTAGACAGCAAATGTAACCAAAAGGTTGCACTAAATGTATTTTTTTGTTTTTCCTAACAAAACGAGAGGGATTTGTTAGGAATTATTTGATTTTCAACACTAAAAGAAAGCAATCAAAAAATAAATTAGATTAGCGCTTGTAGAATTCAATTCTGTAAATAACTCCTATAAAAATCAACAATAGCATATTGTGAATAAAGAACTGAACAAAACCAAACTCAAGATTCAACAACCATGTTATGGTATAAAATATCAGTGCCAAAACAAAGTAAAAACCAGCTTTTCGCAGGTTGTATTTAATCGGGTAATGTTTTTGTCCCAGAAGATATGAAGCTGTCATTTGTCCACCATATACCAAAAGTGTTGTCCAGGCAGCGGCCATATACCCGAAAACCGGGACCAGTGAAACCAATAGAATGATAGTTGCAGTAGCACCCACAATAGAAATATAAGCACCGTATTTAGTCTGTCCCGAAAGTTTGTACCAAATAGACTGATTCATATATACTCCCAGAAATATATTGGCAATCAAAAGCACTGGTACAACCTTTAATCCCTCCCAATAAGCTTCGTTACGTATAAAGTATTTAAAAACATCAATATTCAATGTTACTAATAAAAAGAAAGCAGCCAAAGCAGCAATCAGGTAATTCATGACCCGCCCATATATTTTTCGTTTGGGATCTTCTTTTGCCTGTGCAAAGAAAAAAGGCTCTGCCGCATAGCGAAATGCCTGCAGAAAAATGGTGATCAGCATCGCCAGTTTATAATTGGCACTATAGATTCCCACCTGGCTTTCCGCATACCGCAAAGCACTCCCTAAATAGCCTTCAGGAACCAGTTCCGCATTATTCAGCAGCTGCTTGATCAGGATTCGGTCTATCGTTTCGTTAATGATTCCGGCAAAACCAGCAATAACAATAGGAAAAGCATACCACCACATCTTCTTTAGCAGTTCCGGATCCACTTCAAGTCGAATCGACAAAAATTCTCTCCAAAGAAGCACCGGGCGAATTAAAGATGAGACCAGGTTAGCTATAAAAATATACAACACTCCCATAGCCGGGTCATCAGTCTCCGGATCAAACAGGACAAGAAGAAAGAATAAGTTGAGAACAATGTTGGTAAAAATAGAGGCCAGTTGGACTATGGCGAATTGCTTAGCCTGTTCTCTTGCTCTCAAACGGGCAAGGGGCAAGCTGGACATTGCATCTACAGTAACAATGATGGCCAAAAGTGCAATGTATTCAGAATGGTCCGCATATAGCATTGCTTCTGATATCGGCCCCAGAAAAATAAGAACTACCAGAAGGAATAAAGCATTAATCCCCGTAAGTGAAACGAAAGCATTGCTAAATACTTTATCCTGATTCTGCTCGTTATTAATAAAACGGAAAAATGTTGTCTCCATCCCAAAGGTTAGCAGGACAATAAAGAAAGCAACATAAGCATATAGCTCCGAAACAACACCATAATCCGCGGGATCAGCAAAAACCATCGTGTAAATAGGCACCAGCAAATAATTCAACAGCCGACCTACGATACTTGACATACCATAAATCGCTGTCTGACCCGCTAATTTCCTGATAGCACTCAACCTGTGTTCTTTCGTTTAATTTCAAAAGTAGTGAAAGAATCCGAATCGAAGTACGTAATCACATCATGTTCGAAATTTGAAAAGGGTTCGTACCTACATCCGCAGAGTTGCTTGCAATGAAAAATCAGATATGCAAACACACTTAATGTATCTTCATTATCAATAACCCATTCATCTCACAGAGGTATGCAACATATTTTTCATCCGGAGAAACAGATAGACTATGACAGTTCTCTCCTTCTGATTTCCAAAGCACTTCTGGTTTCTGCCCCTTTTTTGTCACAACTAACGCAACTTGGAATCCCTCCATTCGTAACTCAATCTTGATCCCATCAGAAGTAGTTACTTCTCTGGGATGTAACTCGGATACTTTCATAAACGCCTCTATTTCTTTATCCGTCATTTTACTTACAGCGTTTTTTGTGCTTATAAAGCCAATTGTTTGATTTCTCCAGGTAGCCTCTCCCAGGCGGATATTTGTCAGCCTGATCTTGAACCACTTCCCCATTACGTTACACCCAACGTAATCAGATTCTGCTGACCATATCGGATATTCATCAATTGCTTGTGACTGAACAACAAGAACTGTCTCCGTTTTTATGCGAAGCATCTCTGCATCTAACGTCTTCTTTCGAGGTTTTTGAGCAACGGAGCCAATTGAAATTGTTAGAAAAAGTATAACTACTAATTGTTTCATAGTAAATAGGTCTTGAAATTCAACGATTCTGTATTTAAATTATTGTGGTTGTATCCCTTAAAAAACAATACTTGTTACTTTGCATAACTGTCGGTTAATACAATTAATATCAACCATTTTTTGGATGAAGTAAACAAGCGTTTTTGAATCGAAAAGGTTGTTACTAAAATTTCTATCTTTGCGACTTCTAATTAACTGAGTAAAATGAGCGCAAAATATCAGGAGTACAAAGGGTTGAATTTGCCGCTAATGGCAAAAGAAGTGATGCAGGAATGGGAAAACAACAACATTTTTGACAAATCTATCTCAACACGGGAAGGTAAGAAGCCTTTTGTCTTTTTTGAAGGGCCTCCTTCGGCAAATGGACTTCCGGGAATTCACCATGTTATGGCGCGCTCTATTAAAGATATTTTTTGTCGCTATAAAACGCTTCAGGGATTCCAGGTAAAACGTAAAGCAGGTTGGGATACGCACGGGCTTCCTGTTGAATTAGGTGTAGAAAAAGAACTGGGAATTACCAAAGAAGATATCGGAACGAAAATTTCCATCGAAGATTATAACAAAGCCTGTCGCGAAGCGGTGATGCGTTATACTGATATCTGGAATAACCTTACCCGCGATATGGGATACTGGGTGAACATGGATGATCCGTATATTACGTATGAACCGAAGTATATGGAATCTGTTTGGTGGCTGTTGGGTCAGTTGTACGAAAAAGGGTTAATCTACAAAGGATATACGATTCAACCGTATTCTCCGAAAGCAGGAACCGGTCTTTCTTCTCACGAATTGAACCAACCCGGATGCTACCGTGATGTAAAAGATACTACGGTTGTTGCCCAGTTTAAAATGGTAGACGGACAGAATACACCTTTTGGGGTAACACATGACGTTCATTTCCTTGCCTGGACAACCACACCCTGGACGCTTCCTTCGAATACGGCACTTGCTGTAGGACCTAAAATTGAATATGTACTGGTACAATCGTACAATCAATATACTTACGAGCCTATTCACGTTGTACTGGCCAAAAATTTGGTTTCGTATCAGTTTGCCAAAGGATACAAAGCTGTTGAAACAGCAGACGAACTAAAAACATACAATAAAGGAGATAAAACCATTCCTTACTTCATAGCAGGAGAATGTACCGGATCTGATCTTGTAGGTCTGAATTACGAACAATTGTTACCGTATGCTCTGCCTTACGAAAATGCAGATCAGGCGTTTCGTATTATCCCGGGAGATTTTGTTACGACAGAAGACGGAACCGGAATTGTACATATCGCTCCGACTTTCGGAGCAGATGATGCCAAAGTAGCTAAAGATGCGGGTGTGCCCGCCATGTTGGTTCTTGATGACAAAGGAAATCCTGTTCCACTTGTTGATTTGCAAGGTCGTTTTCGCCCGGAAATGGGAGAGTTTGCAGGTATGTATGTAAAAAACGAGTACTATGCAGATGATGAGGCTCCTGAAAAATCAGCAGATGTTCAGATTGCCATTAAGCTCAAAGAGGAAAATAAGGCCTTTAAAGTAGAAAAATACGAACACTCATATCCACATTGCTGGCGTACCGATAAACCGGTGTTATACTATCCGTTGGATTCGTGGTTTATCAAATCTACGGAGAAAAAAGACCGTATGATTGAACTCAACAAAACGATTAACTGGAAGCCCGAATCAACGGGAACCGGTCGTTTTGGAAACTGGTTGGAGAACCTGAATGACTGGAACCTTTCCCGTTCACGTTACTGGGGAATTCCAATCCCAATCTGGTCTACTACAGAAGGGGACGAACGTATTTGTATTTCTTCCGCAGAACAGTTGAAAGCAGAATGTGAAAAAGCAGTTCAGGCCGGAGTTATGGACACAAACCCACTGGCAGGTTTTGTACCGGGTGATATGTCAAAAGAAAATTACGATAAAATCGACCTGCATAAAAACTATGTGGATCAGATCACACTGGTTTCTCCTTCCGGAAAACCAATGAAACGAGAAGCAGACCTGATTGATGTATGGTTTGACTCCGGATCAATGCCCTATGCACAATGGCACTATCCATTTGAAAACCGGGAATTGATTGAAAACAGAACGGGTTATCCGGCAGACTTCATCGCTGAAGGTGTCGATCAGACACGCGGATGGTTCTTTACTCTTCACGCGATCTCTACGATGGTGTTCGATTCGGTGGCTTATAAAAATGTTGTTTCCAACGGGCTGGTTCTTGACAAAAACGGACAGAAAATGTCCAAACGTCTTGGAAATGCAGTCGATCCGTTTGAAACATTGCCCAAGTATGGTCCTGATGCGACACGTTGGTATATGATCACCAATGCGCAGCCCTGGGATAACTTGAAGTTTGATGAAGACGGAATTGTAGAGGTACAGCGTAAGTTCTTCGGAACCCTGTACAATACCTACAACTTTTTCGCACTTTATGCAAATATTGATGGGTTTACATACAGTGAAGCGGACATAGATTATGCAAAACGTCCAGAAATTGATCGTTGGATTTTATCGAAATTAAATTCACTGATCAAAGATGTAGAAAATGCCTTTGATCAGTATGAGCCGACCCGTGCGGGACGTTTGATTCAGGATTTTGTAAATGACCAACTGTCAAACTGGTATGTACGCCTTTGCCGTCGCCGTTTCTGGAAGGGTGATTATACAGAAGATAAAATTTCAGCGTATCAGACTTTATACACCTGTCTGGAGGTTGTCACTATTCTTTCTTCTCCTATTGCTCCATTCTTTATGGATAAACTTTTCAGTGATCTGAATAAAGTTTCCGGAAAACACGACGCGGAGTCAGTTCACCTGGCGTATTTCCCGAAAGCAAATGAGGACTTTATTGATCTCAATCTGGAAGGACAAATGGACATTGCTCAACGCGTTTCTTCACTGGTGTTGAGTCTCCGTAAAAAAGAGAAAATAAAAGTTCGTCAACCCTTACAAAAGGTAATGGTTCCAATTCTGGATCCTACGTTTAAGTCCCGTATCGAACATGTAAAAGACCTGATACTGGCGGAAGTGAATGTAAAGGAAATGGAACTGTTGGAAGACACTACCGGAGTTTTGGTAAAGAAAATCAAACCTAACTTCAAGACCATTGGTCCGAAGTATGGTAAACAAATGAAAGCTATTTCGGCAATGGTAAACGGTTGGGATCAACAAGCCATTGCAGAGGTGGAAACGAACGGAGGCTGGAACGGTGAAGTAGATGGTGCTGCTATCGAATTGACCCTGGAGGATTTCGACATTCAGGCAGAAGACATTCCGGGATGGCTGGTAGCGTCGGAAGGAGAAATTACAGTAGCTCTGGATATTACCATTTCGGAAGAATTGCACAACGAAGGGATTGCCCGCGAACTGATTAACCGCATCCAGAATTTCCGTAAAGAAAGTGGACTGGAGGTAACTGATAAAATCAGATTGACAATAGCCTCTACAGCTGAAATTCAACAGGCTGTAGCAACCAACAAGACCTATATTTGTGAAGAAGTACTCGCAACAGATATTGTTTTCGAAGATACATTGAAAGCAGATGCCTTGTTGACGGATATTGAATCGGAAGGTGATACGCGTATCGTATTGGAAAAAGCGTAACTCACGATATTTATTGTTTATTAAGGCTGTTGCACCCTGTGTAGCGGCCTTTTTTCTATCCACTAAAAAAGGCGTGCTCACTGCACGCCCTTCAAAATATTGTATGAAATGCTAATCGTTAGTTAAACGCTGCTTTCCGTTTTTCGATAAATGCAGTTGTACCTTCCTTAAAATCAGGTGTACCAAAGCACTTTCCAAACTCTTCTACTTCGATTGTATAACCATTTATACCTTCCTCGTAGTTTGCATTAATAGAACGAATCGCAGAAGCAATAGCTGTTCCGGAGTTGGCTGTTATTTTACCGGCAATTTTGTGTGCCAGGTCTAACAATTCAGCCTGTGGTACTACATGGTTTACCAATCCCCATGATTTTGCTTCTTCAGCAGAGATCATTCCTGCAGTAGCCACCATTTCCATGGCTTTGCCACGACCTACCAATTGTGCCAATCGCTGTGTCCCTCCGTATCCTGGAATAACTCCCAAAGAAACTTCCGGCAAGCCCATTTTTGCATTATCCGAAGCAATACGGATATGAGACGACATAGCTAACTCCAATCCACCCCCCAGTGCGAAGCCATTCACTGCAGCAATAACCGGCTTTGTCATATTTTGCACATAGTTAAAAAGTAACTCGTGCCCTTTTGCACTCAACTCTTTCCCTTGTGCTACATCAAAATGCGCAAACTCTTTTATATCTGCCCCTGCAACAAATGCCTTCTCTCCGCTACCGGTCAGAATAACCGCACGCACGCCTTCGTCTGTATTCGCATCCGTAAGTGCTTTGTTCAATTCTTCGATTGTCTCTTTATTCAGTGCATTCAGCTGGCTGGGACGGTTAATCGTAATTACTGTTGTTTTCCCTGCCTTTTCTACTAAAAGATTATTGTATGACATGTTTTCCTTTTTTTCGTAAAAATAACGTTTTTATGAAAGTAACAGAAATGATCTTCCCTTCTACTTGTCTTCTTTATCAAATTTGGGCTTGGGTTCTCTTTTTGCTTCCTGCAAAGCCTTATGAATAATCCACTCCAACTGACCATTAACGCTTCGGAATTCATCAGCTGCCCACTTTTCCAGTGCTTCGAATTTGTCTGTATCAATTCGCAGAAGAAATGATTTTTTATTTGCCATTACTTTTTCACTTCACGTTCCAACAATACAGTAATTGAACTGTTCGCATCCGAAATGGATATTGCTTTCCATCCACCAGCACACTCTTCATTCAAACGCTGTTCAAATTTCTTTAGCGATTCAAATGCTCCCTTTTTTATTAGTCTGTATTTCGGATTCATAACCTACCCGTTTCTAATTATACAATGTTCCCGTATTCACAACAGGAGTTGCTTCTTTGTCTCCGCAAAGCACCACCATCAGGTTACTGACCATAGCTGCTTTCTTGTCCGCATCTAATTGGATACCTGCTTGCTTATCCAGCTCTTTAATTGCCATCTCAACCATTCCAACTGCTCCCTCAACGATTTTAAACCGGGCAGCGACTATAGCCGTAGCCTGTTGGCGCTTCAACATCGCCTGAGCAATTTCCTCCGCATACGCAAGATAACCGATTCGCGCTTCCATCACTTCAATACCTGCCATTGCCAAACGCTCCGTAATTTCATCTTCAAGAGCGGTGTTCACCTCATCCATTCCAGAGCGCAACGTAATTTCAGACTGGTCATCATCAAAATTATCGTACGGATATGAACCCGCCAACTTTCTGACGGCCGCATCTGTTTGTACCCGTACAAACTCTTCGTAATGATCAACCTCAAAAGCCGCCTTAAACGTATCCTGTACCCGCCAAACCAGAATTACGTTTATCAAAATCGGATTTCCGACTTTATCATTGACCTTCACACGCTCACTGTCAAAATTACGCGCCCGAAGTGAAATACTTTGCTTGGAGTAAAACGGGTTGGCCCAATAAAATCCATTCGTCCGAACAGTCCCTTTATAAGACCCAAACAGCACCAATACTTTTGAACCGTTCGGCTGTACAATAAAAAAACCGGGAAGAAGGAAGACAGCAAGTATGTCCAGCGTAATAAATGCAACCGTATTGGTCAGGGCAATACCCGCAATACCTCCTGCAATTAAAACCAACACTGCCAACAGAATAAGATACCCATTAAAAGCAGACACATTCTTTTCTTTTTCCATAATGATATTGTTTTGATATCACTAATATATAATAAAAATTGAAATATCTTCCGAATTTTTCGGAAAACACACTGCATACTGACTACTACACAGATTAGTATGGACAGCAACCTTATTTTGTTCCGTAATAGAATTTATGATTTTCTAAGTCGTTTGTAGAGCTTTATCCCCATCATCAGACCTATGGCAACGGCAAAAAAACCAACGGTACCCCAAATCCAGTTGAGGGACGATTTCAGAACGACAATGAACACAATGGCGACCAGTAATAGCGTAGCTACTTCGTTCCAGATACGCAGCTTTCCTGACGACCAGTTAAAAACACCTCTTTTCAATTGATTGAGAATACGCTGACAGGCAAAATGATACACTAAAAGCACTACAACAAAACCTAATTTCAGGTGCATCCATCCTTGCGCCAGATAACCGGGAACAAGTATCAGCATCCAGATACCGAACACAATTGTTAATACCATGGCCGGCCAGGTGATAATGTACCACAGTTTACGCTCCATGATTTCAAACTGATCTCTGAGTATTTTGCCTTCCACTTCAGGTTTTTGCAGCGATTCTGTATGATAAATAAACAACCGGACAATATAGAAAAGTCCTGCAAACCAACTTACTACAAAAATTATATGTAGGGCCTTTACCGTTCCTAAATCCATGTGTCCAAATGTACGCATTTTCACAATTCTACTTACCTTTGTGCAAAAATTCAGAATGATGAAGGCAAAGAAAGCTTCTGAGACTCTGGCAATATCAACAAAAGTTGTTTTGCCCAATGATACCAATACATTAGGAAATTTGTTCGGCGGTCAGTTACTGGCGTGGATGGATGTAATTGCAAGTGTTTCAGCACACCGTCATTGCAGAAGAGTGGTGGTTACGGCTTCTGTTAATAATGTTGCTTTCAATGCTCCCATTAACCACTCATCGATTGTAACACTTGAGGCAAAGGTTTCCAGAGCCTTTAATTCCTCTATGGAGGTGTTTGTGGATGTTTATGTTGAAAATCCGGTTACGGGGAATAAGTTTCGTTCGAACGAAGCCATTTATACATTCGTTGCTGTCGACCAGAACGGAGGCCCGATTCAGGTTCCGGAACTGATCCCTGAGACACAAGAGGAAAAAGAACGCTATACGGCTGCTTTACGGAGAAAACAACTTGCATTGATCCTTGCCGGAAAAATGAACCCGAAGGATGCAAATGAGTTGAAAAAGTTGTTTATCGATTAGTCAAACGCTTTTCTGACTTTGATAGCAATTTCGTCTATATTTTGATCGTTCATACACTTAAAATGTCCTTTTGGGCATTTTTGGTATCCGATTTTACTGCACGGACGGCAGGAAAGCTCTTTTTGTTCGAACAATTCGCTTCCCTCACCGGGAAGATAGGGATACATCCCCAACTCCGGAGTGGTATTCCCCCAAATAGAAAAGATTCTTTTCTTAAAGGCACTTCCGATATGCATTAACCCCGTGTCGTGTGTGACCAAACAAACGGATTGTTTCACCAGTGAGGCACTCTGACCAAGTGTACATTTCCCCGCCGCATTGAACACATTGGACGGAGCGATTGCTGCCAATTGGCTCCCTGTACGTTCATCTTCTTTTCCTCCCAGCAGAACAACCGGAAGTTGTATTTTACGCACCAGTTCTTCGAGCTTTTCCAGAGGCAATCGTTTTGTAGCAAACTGCGCTCCCAGTGCAATAGCAATATAACCCGGGTGGAAAATCTCCGGAAGAAAGCTCGTCACATCCACTTCTTCACTTTCCGGAATAAAGTAATCGAGTCCTTTTTGATCGTTGTTAACCCCCAGATGCCGGACTGTTTCAAAATAGCGGTCGACAATGTGGAGGTCCGGCATCGTCTTCCACCCCAAACGCACGTACAGAAACTTTTGGATATTTAATTTCGGAAATGACTTTGCTGGTCTTTTCAACTTGCGCTTTAGTCGTAGCGTACGTAAATTGTGATGCAGGTCAATTATGTAGTCGTACTGTTCGTTCTTCAATTCTTCCACTACCTCATCTATATCTTTTTGAAAGGTAATGACCCGATCGATATACGGATTAGGGGCTACTATTCCTGTGAAGGGTTGTTTGGTAAGGTAATGAACTTCTGCCCCGGTCTGTTCCTTGACAGCCCGCACAACCGGCGTAGTAAGAACAATATCCCCAATGGAGCTAAAACGAAGAATCAGAATTTTTTTCATCCGCGACAAAAATAGAACAACTCGTTGACCTTACAATAGAATCTTTTAATGGGCATCCAGCCAGTTGTGACCAAACTCAGCTTCTACAGTCAGAGGCACAGCAAATTCTATGGCATGCTCCATTTCTTGTCGCACCAAAGCTTCCATTCGCTCTTTCTCCTCCTTCTCCACATCAAACACCAATTCATCGTGTACCTGCAACAAAAGCCGGCTTTTCATCTGCTCTTTCTTCATCGCATTCTGCACGCGGATCATTGCCAGTTTAATGATGTCCGCAGCTGTACCCTGAATAGGTGCGTTAATCGCATTTCGTTCAGCAAATCCCCGTACTACTGCATTGTTCGAAGTAATATCCGGTAGGTATCGTCTTCTCTTCATGAGTGTTTCTACGTATCCGTGATCTCTTGCAAACGCAATAGATTTCTCCATGTAGGTTTTGATCTCCGGGTATTGTTCAAAGTAACTATCGATAATTGTTTTCGCCTCTGTTCTGGATATTCCCAGATTCTGCGCCAGTCCGAAAGCACTTTGCCCGTAGATAATTCCAAAGTTTACCGCTTTTGCATGGCTTCTTTGTTCCCGGCTGACTTCTTCCAGAGGTACATTGAAAACTCTTGCCGCAGTAGCTGCGTGAATATCTTTCCCTTCTTTAAAAGCCTCCATCATGTTCGGGTCTTTACTCAGTACGGAAATGATACGCAATTCAATCTGGGAGTAATCGGCAGCCATCAATTCAAAATTTGCATCTCGCGCCACAAAAGCTTTCCGGATTTCACGTCCTCTCTCGGTACGAATCGGGATATTTTGCAAATTCGGATTGTTGGAGCTCAATCTACCTGTTGCAGTGACCGTTTGCATGTAGTTCGTATGAATTCTCCCATCTACAGGATCGGCCAGTGTAGGCAATGTATCTACGTATGTATTCTTCAACTTCCGAAGTTGTCTGTATTCCAAAATCAGCGGAACAATAGGGTGGTCATTACTGTGTTTGTTCAGAATATCTTCACTGGTTGCATACTGACCGGTCTTGGTTTTCTTTGCTTTTGCAGAAATTTTCAAATGCTCGAACAAAACATCTCCCAATTGTTTCGGAGAGTCAATATTGAACTCCATTCCCGCCAGTTCCAGAATCTCTTTTTCAAGTCTGTCGATGTGTTCCCCCAACTCCTTAGAATAAGCCTGCAGGTTTTCTATATCAATTGATATCCCTTCTTTCTCCATCTCTTGCAGAACCAATACCAAAGGCATTTCAAGATCATAGAAAAGATTCTTCAGATGCGGTTTTTGCATTTCCGGTTCAAACAGTTCTTTTAGCTGCCAGGTGATATCAGCATCCTCACAGGCATAATCTTTAACCTCAGCCGGCTCCAGATCCCCCATAGAACGCTGGTTTTTGCCTTTCTTCCCGATCAGATCTTCTATAGAAACGGGTTTATAATGCAAATAATATTCTGCCAACTGATCCATCGCGTGTTTACTCTCCGGTTGAATCAGGTAATGTGCCACCATGGTGTCAAAAACCGGACCTTCGATGGCAATTCCATACCGATCCAACACATGTGCATCGTATTTCATATTGTGTGCCACCTTCTCAATAACCGGACTTGTAAAAAAGTCGGTAAAGGGAGTTAAAATTTCTTTTGCTTTGTCAAAGTCCTGCGGAATCGCTACATAATATGCTTCTCTCTGTTTCCAGGATAAAGCCAACCCGACAATATCCGCATGCCGCGCCTCCAGCGATGTGGTTTCCGTATCAAAACAAACGGAAGGTTGTTTCAGCAATTGAGCAAGTAATTCTTTTCGCTCTTCCGGTGTAGTAACCAGATGATACGATGGTTTTTCGGTTGCTATTGTTTTCAATTCCGCCGTTTCGGTTGGTACCTGATTCTCTACAAGGGATTGGGTTCCGAACAAATCCAATTGTCCTTCATCATTAACGGGAGCCGCAACAACGATTTCTTCACCGATCACCCGTTTTGCCAGGTTACGGAATTCCAGCTCCGTAAATATCTCCTTGATTTTTTCTTCATCGACCGGAATAACCCGCAAATCCTCTTCATCCAACTCCACATCCACGTCCGTGATGATCGTCGCCAGCATTTTGGAAATCATCCCCTGCTCTGCAAAATTGATGACATTCTCTTTTTGCTTTCCTTTCAGTTCATGAGAATGTTCAATCAGGTTTTCTACCGAACCGTACTGGGCAATCAGTTTTTTCGCAGTCTTCTCTCCGATGCCCGGGATACCCGGGATATTGTCCACCGAATCGCCCCAAAGCCCCAGGATATCAATTACCTTTAAAGGGTCGTCCACTTCAAATTTTTCGCAGACTTCTTTCACCCCCAGAATTTCGGGACCGTTCCCCATCCGGGAAGGTTTGTACATAAAAATATGCTCCGACACCAATTGACCAAAATCCTTGTCCGGTGTCATCATGTAGGTAATAAACCCTTCCTTTTCTGCCTTTTTTGCCAGTGTTCCTATCACGTCATCCGCCTCAAAACCGTCTCTCATCAGAATAGGAATATTAAACGCATCGATAATCCGCTTGATCGGTTCTATCATACTGCGAATATCTTCCGGCATTTCCTCCCGGTTGGCTTTATAAAAACTGTGTTCCTCTGCACGATTCGTAGTTGTCGGAGCATCAAACACCACCGCAAGGTGGGTGGGTTGCTCTTTTTTCATCACATCGATTAACGCATTTGTAAACCCAAAAGCCGCACTGGTATTCTGCCCCTTTGAATTTACCCTCGGGTTTTTCGAAAAAGCAAAATACGCTCTATAAATCAATGCAAACGCATCCAGTAAAAACAGTTTTTTTTCTGCGGGAGGAGTCATAATTTATCTTTCAATTTGAATCATTTCAAAGGTAGTGAAAAATTATTGTAGCAGAAGAACAAGAAGATCCGGGTAGG
>NZ_CFIGVI010000022.1:14787-45837 GCF_984588085.1 Wandonia sp. | reverse complement strand
ATGAAGTATCCATGGGAATTAACTTAAATTGTAAAAAGAAACCGGTAACGTTTAAAACTTTATCCTGCCCGTCCTTTTAATAACAAACCTCACTTGCTTATTTTGGTTTGGTTTTAGAGCGGTTCGAGAGAACCGCTCTTTTTTTAGCTTATTTCGCTGAAGGGATTTCATTTGTAAACTTCAAATGATCAATAAGGTCGTAAAAGTAATTTGCGTTCCAAATAGTAAGAGATGTATCATCTTTTATAAAACGAACAACATCATCTTTTACTCTTTCTAGTGATACATCCTGAATTTTTGTTTTTAATAACTCTTTGATTTGCGATGCAGAAATAGTGGCTTCATGCCAATCTCCGGAATCTTTTGCACGTGATAGAAAATGATTTACATCTAAAGGTATACTTCTTTTGATATACCATTCCAGATCGTACCAATCCCTGCCTTTTACTCGGTTTTTCCATTTTCGGAACAGTAAAGCATGCATCTTTCCTGCGAACAAGCAAGGTTGAGTGAAACATTTTACATAGAAAGAAAACGGACGTAGTAAAAGTTTTTCTTCTGTTTCAAAGTTTTGGGGAGGGTTTCTATCTACTTCAATTTTTATTTTGATCGTTTTATTTGATCTGATTCCAGCTTGTTTTACAATGTCTTCCAGTATTAACTCTTTCCAGATTGTCTCTGATTTTAGGAAAGCAGATTCTACTGATGTAGTTGTTTTTTTATTCTTTTCCCGAATACTGACTTTCATGCCAAGTGCTTCAAATTCTGTGATAATGGCAAAAAAATAAGGCTCCAATGAAAAATAAGGCTCGGGTTTAAGTAAAGAAAAATCCATATCTTCAGAGAAACGATCCAACCCATAAAAGATTCGTAAAGCTGTGCCTCCGTAAAATGCAGCTTTGTTATAAAAATCTGTTCTGGATAGTCCGGCAAGAGCTATTTCCTGCATGATTTCACGTAATGCAGACAGAGTTTCTTCTTCGTTGGTTGGGGCATATTCAGCAAGCCATTCTTTTATCATAATCTTTCGAGTGTTTTAACCAGCATTTGTAAACTACTTTTTTTGGGAGCATCATCTATCCATGATCGTATAGTTGAAGTATTCAATTGTTGAAGTGTATCCTCATCTATTCTCATGTCTTCCAGTAGAAAGTCCATTGTTTGTCGGATACTTCTTAGTAAAACGCCTTGTGTAAGTATGATCTTGTCACAAAGAGCTTTTTCCTGTGAGGCAATCATAATCGTTTGTTGTGGAGTTAAACGGATACTTTTTATTCCGAAAGAATAGTAAGGAGGTGATAGATGTTGGTAAGTGAATCGTCCCACGGGAGTACTGTAGTCTTTAGATGTTTTTATAGTGGCAGAACTTGTTTCATATACTCTCTCTGGGATCATCTCCCAGTATGATAATGCTGATTCAACTGATACGTAGCTGGGACCTCTTAAGTGGTTTGCAATAAGGAAAAGATCCGGAGTGGGTAAATCTAGTTCAGAACCGGGGATGTAAAGACCTCTTCTTAATGAAAGAAGTTCTCCACTTTTAAGTAATTCACTTATTTTATCATTGGGACGGTTATACTCGCTGAGCATCTCCATTACCATTTGATGGTTAATAGGGGTTTCCTGGTATTTTTTTACTTTTCTTCTGAACGACATTGTTGTTGTTTGTTAATACAATAATCGGAATTTATCCGATTAACAGCAAATTTTTTTACATTTTTATGTCATTAAAAGTTATGATAATCGGAGTTTATCCGATTATATGTTTTATTTTTTGCATGAATGTGACCCGGTTTAGGCTTGTTGAAGAAGTTAAAAACAAATTACAACAAAAAGGCCAGAAGTAATTCTGGCCTTTTTGTTTCTGTATTTGTATCAGTGGTATTATTTTCTCTGATTCATTTTTTCTTGTTGTGCTTTTTGCATGGCCTCAAGTCTTTCCTGAAATTTGGATTTTTTCTTCTTTGTACCATCACCGTTATTAGCAAGTTTTGCTTCCATTTTTGCTTTCAATTTGTCTTCATCTACAAAGAATTGTTTGATAGCAAGCATGATTAAAATAGAAGTAAGGGTTGATATAAAATAATAGTAACTCAAACCAGAAGAGTAATTGTTAAAGAAGAAAATCATCATTACCGGGAAGATATACATAATCACCTTCATGTTAGGCATACCCGGTTGTTGAGGCTGCTGCATGTTACTACTATTAAAATGAGTATAAAACAAAGTAGTAACAGACATGAGTAAAGTAAATAATGAAATATGATTTCCATATATGTCAGAAAGGAAAGGAATATATTTATCCCAACTAACAATGGCATCATAAGATGACAGATCTTCTGCCCAAAGGAATCCTTTTTGTCTCAAGTCGAATGAACTTGGGAAAAAGCGGAAAACAGCAAATAGAATGGGCATCTGTAAAAGCATCGGAAGACAACCCGATAAAGGACTTGCCCCTGATTCTTTATAGAGCGTCATCATTTCCATTTGTTTTTTCATTGCATCTTCCTGCTTGGGGTATTTCTCAGTTAGTTTATCAATTTGAGGACGCAGGATTCTCATTTTTGCAGAAGAAACATACATTTTCCAGGTAACAGGCGCTAAAATAAGTTTAACAATGATCGTTAACAAAAGAATAGCAATTCCTGCACCGATACCAATATCAGTAAGCCAAACGAAAATAGGTTGAATCATATAAATATTAACCCATCTGAAAACACCCCATCCGAGGTTGATAATATCTTCCAGGTTATTGTTATATGAGCTCAATACGGTATAATCATTAGGACCAAAGTACCATTGCATCTTGATCGATCCATTTTCAGAACTACCAATACCAGCATTTACCAAAGCTGTATAGTTCTTGATATAGGTATCTTCTTTACTGGAAGTTTTATCGTAAGGAGTAATCCCTAGTTTTGCTCCCGAAGCGAATGGTTTTTCAGGAATTAGTATTGAAGAGAAGTAGGATTGTTTGAAAGCAATCCAATCAGAAGGTGTTTCTGTTTGTAAATGATCCTGACTAGACTCCGAAAGATAATCATACCCTTTTTCATTGTGAAAGAATACGGTAGAAACCATTCGTTCCTGAGAGGCGGCTTTCTCAGTACGTAATAAGTCGGTTCTCCAGTTCAATAATATTTGGTCGGGATCAATTTCTTCCCCAAAACCATGCATACTGATAGAAAAGTCTACATGGTAAGTGTCCTCGGCTAGTTCATAATTGAAGTCAATGTATTTTCCTGATTCAGGAGAAAGACGCATTGTAATTGCATTTTTCTCAGTTTTCAGTGCTTCGAAAGCTAATCCTTTGGTTCGAATTTGCTCTCCCTTATACGTAAAGATAAGTTCTGTAACACTATTTTCTTCATCGAATAACTGTAAATAGGCATTTTCATTATCTGAAGCAAAATCAGTATAGGTTTTATAATCTTTTAGGTAAACAGAGCTGATACGCCCTCCTTTTTCACTGACTTCAGCCTTTATCAGGTTGTTTTCAAGTACAAACTTCTCGCCTGGTGTATGCATATACAGACCCGAGAAAGTAGTTTTCTTCTGATTGGATGCTTTTTGGGGAGACTTTTTTTCTGCTTTTGTGCTTTTCACAGGTTCTTCTACAATGAATGTAGAATCGACAGAACGAACAGTGTCAACAATGATAACAGCTCCTTCTGAATTACGAAGAATAGCGTTCTTTTCATCACGCTTTGCTATCCACCCTTCAGGCAATTTTAAATCTTCAGATACATCTTCTGTGGACGTATTCTCAACTTTTTCTGTTTGTTTGCTCTTTTGACTTTCCTGTTGTTTCTTCAGGTCTTCTTCACTTGGGCTATTAACGATGGAGAATGTTACTAAAATTGCTCCGATCAACCCTAGCCCTATCAATGTATTTTTGTCCATTTTGAACTATCTTAATCTTTAGATGGGCAAAGATAGCACATAATTTTTCCTAATACAGATATTTTTAGCAGACAACCTGCTATTCATTCAATTATTTTCTTTTGTCAGGATGTTAAATGTTAAAAAGTGTAAAATTTTATGTATGCATAAAACAAAAGAGGAAGTCAGACGTTTTAATAACAGTAGTAGTTTAAAGCTTTCCAAAAAGCTTAATATTTCATAGTAGTTGTAGTAGTTGTTGAAAGGGTTCTCGTGAGAGAACCCTTTTGATTTTAACTATGTAAGTATAAATGAAAATCTGAAGAACTATACCAGCAGAAAATAAAGTGATACAATTTGTACTATTTTTTATTTTCCAGTGAAGCTTTTACGAATGCTTTGAAAAGAGGATGAGGATTATCAACGGTACTTTTGTACTCCGGGTGATACTGCGCTCCGACAAACCATGGGTGTTCTGGAATTTCAACAACTTCAACTAATCCTGTTTCAGGATTTTTTCCTGTTGCAATCATTCCTGCATTTTCAAATTGATCAAGGTAAGCATTGTTAAATTCATATCTGTGACGGTGACGTTCAGCAATCACCTCTGTTTGGTATGCCTGATGAATTTTACTTTCTGATTTCAAATGACATTTATAAGAACCAAGACGCATGGTTCCACCAAAGTCTTCGACATGTTTTTGTTCTTCCATCAGGTCAATAACAGGGTGAGGGGTATCACTCATTATTTCTACTGTATGTGCATCTTTGAGTCCGATTACGTTTCGTGCGAACTCGATAACAGCACATTGCATTCCCAGACAGATTCCTAGGAAAGGTATTTTATTTTCCCGGGCATACCGAACAGCATTTATTTTTCCTGAAATACCTCTGGAGCCAAATCCGGGTGCAACGAGAATTCCATCCAGATTACTCAATTGTTCGATAATATTTTCATCGGTTAATTTTTCAGAGTGAATCCAATTGATATTAACCTTGATTGAGTTAGTTACACCTCCGTGAATAAGGGCTTCATTAATTGATTTGTAAGAGTCTTTGAGTTCTACATATTTTCCAACAAGCCCAATAGTTACTTCATGAGTAGGGTTCTTCAAACGCTCAAGAAAGGAAATCCATGATTCCAGATTGGGTGTCTGTTTAGTTGGCATGTGAAGTTTTTCAAGAACAACCTTGTCGAGTTCTTCTTCCTGCATCAAAAGGGGAACATCATAAATAGAAGGTGCATCAATAGATTCGATAACAGCTTTTGTAGCAACATTACAGAATTTAGCAATCTTTTTGCGAAGTGTAAGATCAAGAGGATGCTCTGTTCTGCAAACCAGAATATCCGGTTGAACACCTAGCTCTAACAGAGCTTTAACACTATGCTGTGTTGGTTTTGTTTTTAATTCTCCGGCCGCTGCCAGGTAAGGGACAAGCGTTAGATGTACTACTAAACAATCGTCAGGGAATTCCCACATCATCTGACGAACTGCTTCTACATAAGGAAGTGATTCAATATCACCGATTGTTCCTCCGATCTCAGTAATAACAAAGTCATAAGTTCCCTGTTTTCCTAAAATCTGAATTCGTTCTTTGATTTCATCTGTTATATGAGGAATAACCTGAACGGTTTTTCCTAAATAATCTCCACGACGTTCTTTGTCTATAACAGATTGATAAATTCGTCCGGTAGTTACATTATTTGCCTGAGAAGTAGGCGTGTTTAGAAAACGTTCGTAATGTCCAAGATCAAGATCTGTTTCAGCTCCGTCATCCGTCACGTAACATTCCCCGTGCTCGTATGGGTTTAGAGTTCCCGGATCAATATTGATATATGGATCAAGCTTCTGAATCGTGGCAGTGTATCCACGTGCCTGAAGAAGTTTAGCTAATGAAGCGGAAACAATTCCCTTTCCTAGTGAAGAAGTAACACCCCCGGTTACAAAAACGTACTTTGTTGAGTTGGACATATCGTCTTTTTAAAAATGTAACTACGGGGCGCAAAGTTAGTGAATCGTCATTATGTTTCTATGAAAAAGAAAAATAAATTTTTCAGAACCTGTAATCGCTTGCCGTAATAGAAATACTAATACTTGCCTTTGAATTTAGTTGAGAGGTTCTTGGCTATTTCCTGCTCCCGTGAAGAACTACCGGGAGAGAAAAAATTTGTTCCGGAAAGTACATCCGGTAAATATTCCTGTTCGACAAAGTTTCCGGGGCCGTCATGGGCATATTGATATTCTTTTCCATAGCCTAACTCTTTCATGAGCTTTGTTGGAGCATTCCGAAGGTGGAGAGGAACCGGTAAATTACCCGTTTCTTTTACGGCTTGCTGGGCAGAGTTTATGGCCATATAAGCTGCATTTCCCTTAGGAGAATTAGCCAAATAAATGGCGCATTGAGAAAGTATAATTCTCGCCTCGGGCCATCCGATTACCGTAATGGATTGAAAAGTTGTGTTAGCAATTACTAACGCTGTCGGGTTGGCAAGACCAATATCTTCGGAAGCGGATATAAGCATTCGTCTTGCTATAAATTTAGGATCTTCTCCGCCCTCTATCATACGGGCAAGCCAGTACACAGCAGCATTAGGATCACTTCCCCTTATCGATTTAATAAATGCCGAAATAATGTCGTAGTGTTGTTCTCCGGCTTTGTCATAAATCACAGTGTTTTGTTGGGCGGAACTTAGTACAACATCATCGGTAATGGTTGCTTTTCTGTCACCAAAAGTTCCGATTACTAATTCAAAAATATTCAACAACTTGCGGGCATCCCCTCCTGAAAGCTGAAGCAGAGCAGTGGTCTCTCGTAATTCAATGTCTTTTTGTTTCAGAAGATCATCCCGTTCTATCGCCTTTTTTAAAAGACCTTCAAGATCTTCTTTTGTATGATGTTCCAGAACGTAGGTCTGACAACGTGATAGTAAGGCAGAAATTACTTCAAAAGAAGGGTTTTCTGTAGTTGCACCAATCAATGTAATGGTTCCTTTTTCTACGGCACCTAAAAGAGAGTCTTGTTGAGATTTAGAAAAGCGATGTATCTCATCAATAAAAAGTATAGCTCCTTTTCCACTTTGAAATAATGTGGATTGTTCTACTTTTTGAATAATTTCACGAACGTCTTTTACACCTGAACTGATTGCACTAAGTGTATAAAAGGGACGTTTTAGTTCGGAAGCAATTAATTGGGCTAAAGTTGTTTTTCCGACACCCGGAGGTCCCCACAAAATCATAGAAGGAATCATCCCCGAATCGAGTGCCTTGCGCAGGCTTGCTCCCGGTTGGAGTAAATGACGTTGACCGACATATTCATTCAGGGTTTTGGGACGTAATCGTTCTGCTAGTGGTGCGGACATTCCAGATCTTTTTTAGTGTACAAATATACGGAATAGGGAGGAGGATATAAATAAAAAACGAGACAACCTTGATCGGCTATCTCGTTTTCCTATTTCAAAAAAGAATCCTAGATATTCTCAATAATCATGGCTGAAGCACCTCCACCTCCGTTACAGATTCCGGCACCACCAACTTTACCATTGTTTTGTTTCAACACATTAATGAGTGTAACAATGATACGTGAACCGGAGTTTCCAAGAGGGTGTCCCAAAGCTACGGCTCCACCATTAACATCTACCTTAGCAGCATCTAAGCCTAATTCGCGAATGTTTGCCAGACCAACAACTGCAAATGCTTGATTCAGTTCCCAGAAATCAACATCATTCACAGAAAGATTAGCTTTAGCCAATGCTTTTGGAATAGCCTGAGAAGGAGCTGTAGTAAACCATTCCGGAGCGTGCGCCGCATCCGCGTATGCAACAATTTTTGCAATTGGTTTCAATCCATGTTTCTCAACAGCTTCTTTAGAAGCCAAAATAAGAGCAGAAGCTCCATCATTTAACGTCGATGCGTTAGCTGCTGTAACAGAACCTTCTTTGTCGAATACCGGACGAAGTGAAGGAATTTTATCCATCTTAACGTTTTTGTATTCTTCGTCTTCTTTCACTATAATCGGATCTCCCTTTCGCTGAGGAACTTCTACCGGAACGATTTCGTTATCAAATTTTCCTGCTTCCCAGGCAGCAGCAGATCTTGTATAGGACTCCACTGTAAATGCATCCTGATCTTCTCTGGTGATATTACGTTCTTTCGCACAAAGTTCAGCGCAGTTCCCCATATGAACATGGTTGTAAACATCAGTAAGTCCATCTTTAACCATTCCATCGATCATTTTTACATCTCCGAGTTTAGTAGCCACTCGAGCATTGTAATAATGAGGAACCATACTCATGTTTTCCATTCCTCCGGCAACAACAATATCATTGTCTCCGGCAATAATGCTTTGAGCAGCCATGGAGATAGCTTTCATCCCTGAAGCACACACTTTATTGACGGTAGTACAGGGTACATTCTGGTTAAGCCCGGCAAAAATAGCTGCCTGACGAGCAGGTGCTTGTCCCAGGTTGGCCTGAAGAACATTTCCCATGTATACTTCCTGAATAAGATCTTTATCAATCCCTGCTTTATCAATAGCACCTTTTATGGCAGTTGCTCCCAATTGAGGAGCAGGAACTGTTGACAAGCTACCACCAAAACTTCCTATAGGAGTTCTGACAGCAGAAACAATATAAACTTCTTTCATTTTGATTATTTTTCCACGTTTTTCAGCACGAATTTAACTATTTCATTTTTAAAAATCAGTGAACATAAAGTATTTTTATGAATCTACATCTACGTAAAAAGTGGACAGATAATTTTATTCTTGTAATTTTGTGGCATATAATTGTTTAATTAAAGTATAGTAATGAAGTTTTTTAAAGCTATTTCTTTTGCTGTGCTATTTACAGTTACTTTTTCTGTAAAAGCACAGGATTCAATCCAGGCACCGGTGAAGTACTGGAAGATAAGTAATGTGTTTGGACTGAATGCAACTCAGTCTGCATTTGTAAACTGGGCATCAGGGGGACGCAATAACGTTTCAGCCCTGGCATTTATTAACTCAGACTTTAATTTTACAAAAAATAGTCATAAATGGAGTAATGAAGTGCGCCTGGCTCTTGGAGGGGTTCAGTATTTTGATGAATCTAAAATGCAAAAAACAGATGATCAGATTCTTGTCAGTACGAAGTACGGATACAAAATCAAGGAGAAGTGGTATTTTTCTGCGTTAGCTGATTTCCGTACTCAATTCATGGATGGATTTATTTATCCGAATGATTCAGTTCCTAATTCTAGGTTCTTGGCTCCTGGATATTCATTAGCTGCCTTGGGGGTGGATTATACACCAAATGATAACCTAACTGTTTTAATGGCACCGGCAACAGGTAAGTTTACTTTTGTTAATGATGAGAGATTAGCGAATGAAGGGGCGTTTGGTGTAAAACCAGCAACGTTGGATGCTCTGGGAAATGTGGTAACACCGGGGCAACGTTTTCGTGCTGAACTGGGAGCGTATATAAAAGTACGTTATAAGAAGGAAATAATGAAAAATATTTTGATGCAAACTCGACTTGAGTTGTTTTCGAATTATCTGGATAAGCCTCAGAATATTGATGTGAATGCGGAGGTGATGTTTAATTTTAAAATCAATAGCTGGTTTTCAGCTTCCCTTCAGTTGAACCTGATTTATGATGATGATATGCGTGTAGAGGTACAGGATGCTGCCGGAAATACTTATATGGCGCCACGTACTCAATTTAAACAAGTTTTGGGGATCGGAATTCAGTACCGATTGGCCAACTTTGAAGAGGAAAAGAAAAAATAAAAGGAGATAAATACAAATAAAGAAGGGCAGGATTTTAATCCTGCCCTTCTTTATTGATAACATAATAAATGTGAGCTACCCCCAAAGAGATTCCAGTGTATAGCTATTCCCTTCTTTTATCCAGAAAGAGCCGTCTATAAAGCGGTACTTTCTATCCAATTTATTCAGTTTGTGCATCTCCTCACCGGTTAGTACAATTTCAGAAGCTTTTAGGTTTTCCTTCATTCGTGATGGTGTCACAGTTTTGGGAATAACAATAGTTCCTCGATTGATTGCCCAGGCTATAAGAATTTGCGCAGGGGTACAGTCGTGAGCAGAAGCGACCTGCATTATAGTGTCATCAGAAAACAGATCAGGAGCATCTTCAACATTTCGGTCTCTGGAGCCTAATGGAGAGTATGCGGTAAATAGAATCTCATGTCTTTGGCAAAAATCAAATAAGTCATTTTGGTTAAAGTAAGGGTGAGACTCGACCTGATTCATTTCCGGTTTTTTTCTGGAATTGTTGATCAGCAACTGTAATTTATTGGAACTGAAATTAGAAACTCCTATGTGTTTTGCTAATCCCGTCTCCTGTGTTTTAATCATACCTTCCCATGTCTCGATGAGTGGAACTTCACTTAATGGAAGAAACCCTGAAGCATCTTTTGGATGTATAACTTCTTTTTTGTGTGCAACCGGCCAGTGAATTAGATAAAGATCAAGATAATCAAGTTGTAAATCTTCCAGCGTTTTTCGTAGTGCTGGTTCAACATCATCAAAGTGATGCATATTGTTCCAAAGTTTTGACGTCACAAATAGGTCGCTACGTTGAACGATTCCGGCCTTAAAAAGTTCGTCAAATGCTTCGCCGATTTCTTTTTCATTTCCGTAGATAGCAGCACAATCTATGTGACGGATTCCTGCCTTTATCGCTTCAATAACAGCTTGTTTTACTTCTCCTGGTGCAGATTTCCAGGTTCCCAACCCTAAAACGGGAATAGAGTCACCGTTTGCAAAATTTAGTGTTTTCATGTCAAAAAAGTAGTTAAATTTTTTGATACATAAAAGATTGTTCGGCAAGTTTCTTTATCTGGCTCTCAATTTCTGTAATCATATGTAGTTGGTTACTGAGGAATATGGACCCGAACATACCATATTGCAGAGTAACTACAATGGTTTTTGGATCTGCCTGAGCGATAGAATAGACGAAAAATCCTGCATCATTTTTTAGCTCTTTTTTCAGGTTTTCACTTGATTCGACTAATTGGATTTCTTCATCAAAAGTGATGTAAATATTATCCTTAACTCGGTATCCAAAAGGTAGAAAGATATCATTATTTCTCTCATCAGGTGATATTTCAAAGCTAAATCCGGTAAGTGCTTTACCAATATTAAACTGGCTAATACGCTCCCCTACTTTTTCTTTTAATCCGGAGGCAGTTCCTTTCCACGAAAAACTGCATTTACTTTCTTGCTCTGTAATATCAAATTGAAAAGAGCTGTCTTGTAGTTCTGCTTCTGTCAGCATTTCATCCAGATCAAACGGGTAGGTTCCGCCAGATAGGGGCTTACGAAATTCCTGTGCAAAAACTCCCGACCAGTTATCCTGACGACGGAAAGAAATATTGTCGCCCTGAATGGTTATCATCTTTCGTGAGTTCCAGTTGTTTTTTCTGAAATCATTTAAAGGGATATCCATGAATTTAATATCTGTGGCATCTTTTTTCTTGTAGGAATGATAAAATAGAACAGCATTGTTAAATTCAAACTCGTACGGAATTTCATTTACTTTAAAGCTACGGTCTTTACCCGGTAGGAAAAAGTAATAGGGAGTTTCTTCTTCCATTAGGATAAAAAAAGGAGTCTCAAGATGATTAAGGATAAAATAATTTTCAGCAATAGGTCCGTCAAATTTACTTCTTGTGTATCCTAAAATATAATCTGATTTTAATAATTTTAAATATCTGGCCCAATAGTCGTATAGAAGAGGGTAAGCAACCACTTTGTCGCTAAACCAGTCATTAGGATTTCTGTCATTCAGGTTAGAAGATAAAGATTTCCAGGTGAAGGCTGTGTCGATAAAATCATTGAATCGAATCATGTTATTCAGGGGCGTGTCCTCCTTTTTCAAGATGCCATTTGCTAAAAGCATTTTCATATTAGCCAGGTTAAACTCATCGAAAGCTACAGATTCGGAAAATCTGAAATAGAAAAAATCGTACGTTAAGGAAGATCCTTTATCCCATAAATAGCAATTAAGATGTTCCATTTTTCGGGAAAGAGAACTGTAGTCGTCAGATCCTAATCCGGGGAGATCCGTTTTGGTCCAACGATAAACTTTCATCAAATCACGTTCTGAGACATCGCATGGAGTATCTCCGTTTTCCAGAAATGCATTTACCTGAAAACGACTGGCATTGCGTATTTCTATTGTAGAGGTTAATGTGGGATATTTTTGAGCAAAGTATACTTCCTGAGAGATCTCAATTCTATTGAAAGAAAAACTATAATAAAAATCAACTACGTCTCCTGCTTCCAAATTAGGGACTACAATTTTATACCCATTCACATTATAGTATCCATTTCCTTCCTGATGACGGGTTGTAATGATGTCGTTTTCTTGTAAATTGATTACTCGACCGTCGGGTTTTATCGTGCGAATTTCAATTCTGTCAAGCTTTTCGTTATTTACTTCGTTGATGAAGATTTTGCTGTACTCTTCAGCCCCCTCTTTGTTTTGCACAATAGCCCGACGAAATAAGAGTCTTCGAAAGTCGGCTCCGGTCAGATAATCAAGTGTTGTTCTGTTTTCCAGAATAATGACAGGTTCATCAATCAGGTGAGAAGGAATAGCTTGTTTTTGATAGTCGGGAAAGACATTGTTGTTTTGAGCCTGAAAGGATGAATAAATTACGAGTGTAATGATAAATAATAACTTTTTCATAAGGTGTTATTGTTCTGATTTAGTAATAAAAAATCGTTTAAAGTAAGTGTCAAATTGTTTTTTTAGTTCTGACTCCTCTGGAAATATAATGCCTGAGCTACTCCATTTTAGTGTTTTCTGTGTAGCTATTGAGGAGAAAGCTGTTTGTTCATCATTTCCATACTCCCACAGAGTAGGTATTGAGTCCTGTTCTTCATCCGAAGATGGAATACGTAAAGAAATGGTGAAGGTTAGAGGAAACAGGTACTGGTTTTCAGAAATAAACAGATCATTGATAGCCTGAAAATTCCCGAACAAAGTCTGTTTAATAATGATGCCCTGGGGAGTTTTAATTTTTTGACTTTCAGTAATTTTCTCAGAAAAAGAAATGAATGTAGAATCTTTTGGAAATGATAGTACGAGATCCGATTCAATTACCTTTTTTAACCAGTACTCTACCAGTTGTTTTTGCTTTTTATAATCAGCGGAATAAAGAATAGTTCTGAAAAAGTCATTCGCCTTTCCTGTAAGGACAGCTTGAAAATCAGCTTTGGAATAGGTTTCGCTTAAAGACCACGTTAACTCTATACTATTTAAGTTGGCGGGTGTGGAAGGAACTACTGTAAATTCTCCAGAATCTTCATTGAGAATAAAGACTTCTGTATCAATTGTCTGTAGGCTGGGGAGACCAAATGTGCAATGATCCTCAGTAGGGTCTAGGAAATAGTACTGATTATTGATTACCGCAACCGTTATCATATGATTAGCTAGTGAGATCGAAGGGAAGTCAAATTTTTCCTTTTTAGCATTTGTACGACTAATTGCATTATAGGCTTCGATACCGTATGATCGTAATAAATTGGTCAGAACATTTGCCATGTCTTTACAATCGCCTGCCAGTCTCCTCATAGTTACTGAACATGAAAAAGGGATTACAGCTCCAATACCGTCTTCTATATCAATGTATTTTATTTTTTGTGTCACGAAATCAAAACAATTCATAGCTGTTTCTTCAGGAGAAGCTCCTGTCAGTTTTTTTTCAGGAGTCCAGGGATTTTGATGATTTAGTTGTTCTATTCTTGTAAAGAACCAGTCATTAAAAAAATCATTGGGAGAATACCCGGAAGGATGGGTGATAATGGGGTGTTGAATACTGTCAGCCAGGGCATCAATATTCATCAAAGAGATAAAACCATTTTGTTCTACAAACTTTAGAGAACTGTCTCGTTGTGTTAATTCCCAACCGGAGGGAATCTTGATAGCAATTTTATGCTGAAGAGTAGGATAGCGATCGTCTTTAGATATTGAAGAAAAGAAAACAGAACCGGGTTCTTTTCTGGTGTAATAGATTTCAAAAGACGTTTCTGCCGGAATAATTACAGAGACATATTTTATACCACTATAGAATCCATGATGAATATCTGAGATGGTAAGGTGCTCAGGTTTGATTTTCTTTTTACCTATTCGTCCTGTAATACGGGTGTAATCGTCTCCTTTTACAATAAATTCGTATTTTGTATTAGTAGAAGTGGAAACGTTTTTTCCAAGAACTGTATGATGAGCAAAATAGGTGTCTTCATTAATGACCTCATGATTTACAGAATCTGAAAGTATGAGAATTTGTGTATAACTTGCCTGTGAGCAAAATATAATGCAAAAGTAAATCAGGAATAGCCGCATTTTTTTGGTTTAAAGCCGCAAAAGTAATGTCTTCTCTGAAAAAATCAAAAATGAACGTCTGATAAGAGAAGATTGATAAGTACAAAAGCTCCCGTGTAGTAGATAAAACGGGCGACGGGAGCTTTTGTGAATTTAGTTGTTTGCCCAGTCGATTTTTCGAGAGAAATACATGACAAGTGCCAGTATGATGAATAGACCTATGCTCCCTGCAAGAAGGGCGTAGTTTTCCATTTGGATAATGATAAATATGAAGGTGTAAATACAGGTAAGTGAACTACCGACAAAGAGCGCAAATCTTTTGACTTTTAATACCGTAATCGAGTAGAGTGAAATCATAGTGATGATCCCGGTTGCTGCGATGAGGTACGCAAAATTGAAGCTACTGTGTTCTGAAATGGAGAGCAGTAAGGTGTAAAACAACACCAAAGCTATACCGATCATTACATACTGAACGATGTGTACGTGTATTTTGTTAATAGCTTGTATCATAAAAAAGACCAGAAAAGTTAAGCTGATTACCATTAATCCATACTTGGCAGTGCGTTCATTTTGTTGATATTCATCATTGGGGATAATAAAATCAACGCCAAATGAATACTCCATGAGGTCCGGTAAATTTTCGAAGAAGCTTTGACCAAACGGGCGGTTGAGATTTAGTATTTTCCAGTCTGCGGAAAATCCCGATTCACTGATTTCCTTGGTCTCATCGTTGGGAAGAAATTCTCCGGTAAAACTAGGGGAGTGCCAATTGGAGGTCAGGTGGACATCTGTCGTTTTTCCAATTGGAACAAGCCGGATGCTTTTGCTGCCGTTGTACTGAATGGAGAAAGAAAAGTCTTTGGGCTTTTTTGAAGAAAACAGCGATGAATCCAGATAACCGGAGGAAAGAGTTTGCATATTCCCATAATTATCATCACTATACTGTGATTCAAGTGTGTATGATTTTCCGTTCAGATTAATTTGTACTTCTTTGGTTATGTTTTTGAGGTTAGTGGTGCGGATTAGGAGGGTTGCTTTTTCCCACTCAATAGCATTGTCTTGCGTATTGATATCCGAGAAATCAGGGTGCAGGTAGTTTCCATCACAGGTAACACCACCGGAATAGACAATGCTTTGGTAATTACCTCTTTTTAACGGTTTGGTGTTTACTTCAATGGAATTAGATAGTGTTTCAGGAAAAAAGTAGGCATATTTTGTAGTGGAGTTGCGTTGCTTTGTTGTTTCATTGTTTTGGTCAACAATAATGGTTTCCGAATATATTTTGTAAGGAACTTTTAAGATTGGTCCGTAGATAATAACTTCTTCCCCCCATTTATCGTTGACTTCAGCGATAACTTCTTGTTGTCTGTGCTTGCGTTCGCTGATTAATTGCCTGACAAATTCAAGAGGGATTAATAGCAGGAGGGTTAAAATACCAACTAATATAAAGCGGGCAGTTGCAGTATTCAGAAAACTGAATAGACTCTTTTCTTGTTTTTCCATATTTGTTTATTTTATTTTTTAAAAGAACTTTGTTTTTCAAAGTGAAAAGTCAAAAAAATTATTCGTTCTGTAAAAGTTGTTCTAGAGCTTCAATATGCTCTCTGAATGCTTTTTTTCCGGATGGAGTAGACTTGTATCGGGTATTGGGCTTTTTTCCGATAAATTGTTTTTCTACTGATATATAGTTTTCTTTTTCAAGTGCTTTAATATGGCTGGCGAGGTTTCCGTCCGTTACACCTAATAATTCTTTAAGACGATTGAAATCGATACTTTCATTTACAGAAAGTACAGACATGATGGCGAGGCGAACCCGGTGATCAAAAGCTTTATTTATATTTTCTAATATATTCTTCACGCGGGTTGGTTTCGATCGTATTTGAAATACATAATGGTACCATACAATATATGTGAAAAGCCGAATCCGACAGCCCAAAAGTATAAAGAATTACCCGGAAATTCAGTGGCTAGTAAGCCAAGTATGATTTCTGTAATACCTAAATATCTGAGATCTCGCAAGGTATATTTACTCGCATTGACACAGGCCATGCCATAAAAAATTAACATAACAGGTGCAATTAGCCCATAGTATTGATGCTTGAGAAGAAGAAGAATGAACAAACCGCCTGTTACTAGTGGGATTAGAAAGTTAATAAGCATTCGTTTTGAACTTTCTCCCCATATCTGATCTCCATGACGTTTCGCTTTTGCCTTACTCAGTAGAACGGCTGTTAAGACAGAGGCCAGTAAAACACCAGAGGTAGTGAGTAGGATGAATGTAAATGTTCTGCTTTCCAGCGTTATGACAGGATAAGGATGTGCGTGTATAAGGTAATATACAATAACAGCTCCTATGATGGCATAAATACCGGCGAGTATTCCTGATAAGCCACTAAGAGAGAGAAATTGAGAAGAACGATTCATCAACTGTTTGATGTCTTTCAGGTCGTTCAGATATTTTTCTTTAGTCATGTTGAAAAGTTCTTTGAAATTCAAAGTTATTGTATTTTCACAAATAAACAATACATGAGTAAAAAATTAAGAGAATTTAACATTAGTTCAAATGAATCTGAACCTTTTTTTCATTCCTTCGTAAAGGACGAAAAAGGAAAATAATGTCAATAACACTCATACTGGTAATTATTACTTCTGTAATATCGGTTTACGCATTTTCTAATCCCGAACAGAAGTATAAGCTGATGTTTATTCCATTTAATATCAAGCACAGAAAAAACCAGGGATATCGCTTTTTCTCTCATTTGTTCATTCATGCCGACTGGATGCACCTTATTTTTAATATGTACGTGCTCTACATTTTCGGAGAGTTGGTAGAGTCTGTTTTTATGAATCTTGATGGTGCGGTTAACGGACATCTAAACTATCTGTTGTTATACTTCGGAGGAGGCCTTTTTGCCACGCTTATTCCGTTTGGAAGACATAGGGATAACCCGAATTACTTATCCTTAGGAGCTTCAGGGGCAGTTTCTTCACTTGTTTTTGCTTCTATCATTCTTGCGCCAAATATTGAAATTGGACTTATTTTTCTACCAAAGATACCCGGTTATTTATTTGGAATTTTGTATATTGCTTTCGAATATTACATGGACAAACGTGGTAATTCGGGGATTGCTCATGACGCACACTTAGGAGGAGCAATTTTTGGGATCGTTTTTGTAATAGCCACTAAATTCAACCAATTTCAGGCCTTCATCAATTACATTGTGAACTAAAACGAAACTGCTATGACTTGTCTGGTCAATAATAATGGTGAGATAATTGAAGGTAAGGCACACGTTGTTGAAAGTTCGAGCAGAGCATTTTTATACGGAGACGGACTTTTTGAATCGGTTAAAGTAATTAATGGAAAGCCGATCAATATTGAGAATCATTTTGCAAGGTTAAAAGCAGGTGCTGAATTGCTGAAATTACGTCTTCCGAACTATTTTTCTGCCGAATTCTTTAGAGAAAAAACACAGGAGCTAATTGATAAATCCGGTATAAAAGCTGGTGGAAGAGTTCGGATTTCTATTGACAGAACTTCCGGTGGAGCCTATCGTCCCATTTCCAATGAGGCTTGTTATCTGATTGAAGTGGAAGACCGTCCGTCCAATTGTTTTGAGCTGAACGCCAAAGGTCTGGAAGTTGATTTGTATATCAATATGCGAAAGCAGGTATGTAAATTATCGAATTACAAGACGAAGAATGGATTGTTGTATATAATGGCTTCTCTTGAAGCAGAAGAAAGACAACTGGATGATGTATTGCTTACCAATGAAAAGGGGATTATTATTGAAGCTACCTCGTCGAATTTATTTGTAGTAAGTAATGGTGTATTATATACCCCCGGACTGGAAGATGGCTGTCTTGCGGGCACAATGCGAATGCAGATCATCAACCTTGCTCTGGAGAATCAGATGAAGGTTTATGAGTGTAGTATCATGCCGCAGAATCTTTTAGTTGCAGATGAGGTGTTTTTGACAAATGCAGTAAGAGGAGTGATGTGGGTTGGAGGATACAGAACCAAACGCTATATGAACAACGTTTCAAGAAAATTTGTTGATTTATTAAACGCAGAGTATTGTTTTTAAGAACTCTTTTCTATTTTTGCACCATATAAAAACAGGCACAGTAAAACTTGGGTAAACAGGGAATTGAAAGAAAAAATAAAAATATCTAACTCCTTGTTTGGATAAGAGAGAAAAAAGTATTTACTTTGCACCCCAATTTTGAATAAAGGTAAATCGTTATACAATGTCACGAGTTTGTCAATTAACAGGAAAAAAGGTAATGGTCGGGAACAATGTTTCTCACTCCAACCGTAAAACGAAGCGTAAGTTCTATCCGAACTTGGTAGTGAAGAAATTTTATATCCCGGAGGAGGATAAGTACGTTACCTTGAAAGTTTCTACTTCCGCTTTGAGAACAATCAACAAGAAAGGAATTTCTGCTTGTTTGAAGGAAGCAAGAGAAAAAGGGTTAATGAAGTAATAAACTATCGAGTCGGGAGATTCAATAAAAGCTTAAAAGATGGCAAAGAAAGGTAAAGGTAACAGAGTTCAGGTGATTCTTGAGTGTACAGAACACAAAGAAAGTGGTATGCCGGGGACTTCACGTTATATTACGACTAAGAACAGAAAGAATACACCGGATAGAATGGAGATTAAAAAATTCAATCCTGTTCTAAAGCGTTATACAGTACATAAAGAAATTAAATAATAAAGCGTTATGGCTAAGAAGGTAGTAGCATCGTTGCAATCAGGTGGAGGAAAGGAACACACCAAGGTTATAAAGATGGTGAAAACGGAGAAAGGGTCTTACTCTTTCAAAGAAGAAATCGTACACAACGATAAGGTTAAGGACTGGTTTGATAAAAACTAATTCTCCCGACAAACTCGATAAAATACGTAACTTGAGCTTCCTTTCTTGAAGGGAAGCTTTTTTACTATAACGGTATGGGATTTTTTGGATTATTCTCGAAAGATAAGAAAGAGACGCTGAACAAAGGTTTGGAAAAAACGAAACAAAGTTTCTTTTCCAAACTTTCGCGTTCTATTGTTGGAAAGTCAAAGGTTGATGATGAGGTTTTGGATAACCTTGAAGAAATTTTGATTACTTCTGATGTTGGAGTTGAAACTACTCTGAAAATAATTGAACGTATCGAAGAGCGTGTAGCACGGGATAAATTTGTTTCTACAGATGAATTAAACCTCATTCTGAGAGATGAGATCGCCGACTTACTGGAGGAGAATAATTCGGACTCCGTAAACGACTTTACGGTTCCTGATAAAGGAGAAGATCCATACGTAATAATGGTTGTGGGGGTGAATGGTGTCGGCAAAACGACAACCATCGGGAAACTTGCCAATCAGTTTAAAAAGAAAGACATTAAAGTTGTTCTCGGAGCAGCAGACACATTCCGTGCAGCGGCTGTTGATCAATTGATTATCTGGTCGGAGCGTGTAGGTGTGCCTATTGTGCAGCAAGGAATGGGAGCCGATCCTGCTTCTGTTGCATTTGATACATTACAGTCAGCAAAAGCGCAGAATGCGGATGTGGCAATTATTGATACTGCTGGGCGATTGCATAATAAAGTTAATCTTATGAACGAGTTGAGTAAGATTAAACGCGTAATGGAGAAAGTAGTACCGGGAGCACCTCATGAAATTTTATTGGTTCTGGATGGTTCGACAGGTCAGAATGCCTACGAACAGGCAAAACAGTTTGCATTGGCCACAGATATCAACGCTTTAGCAATTACCAAACTGGATGGTACAGCTAAGGGAGGTGTTGTAATAGGAATTTCCGACCAAATGAAAATTCCGGTAAAGTATATCGGAGTGGGAGAAGGTATCGAAGATTTACAGGTGTTCAATCGTCAGGAGTTTGTTGATTCATTGTTCAGCTGATGAAACAGTTGGTTCTAGCAACGATCTTTTTGCTTGCACTGACAAGTACTTTTTCTCAGAAAACTGACTGTGAAAAGATTAGAACAGGTATATTTTACGCAAATCCAGATTCTAAAAAAGGGCTTCCATCAATTTCTGTTGAGCGAACAGAAACTACGCAAAAAGAAATTATCGAAGGAGAGGAAGCAGTTCTATATGAACTGAAATGGATTAATCCATGTAAATTTGTGTTGGAACATACGGAAGGAGAGGATAAAATCCGGATTGTTGTTACCATTACAAAAGTTCGTAAGAAGTATTATGAGTATACAGCTACCCGTTTAGGATTCCCTATAGTAACAGGTAGAATGTATTTGGAGAAACGTTGACAGGAGATAGATGAAAACAAAGACATTAAAAAAGAATAAAGTAAACGTCGTAACACTAGGGTGTTCGAAAAATTTGTTTGATTCTGAAGTGATGATGGCCCAATTGAAAGCAAATAAGTTTGATGTTGAGCACGAAGCGAAGAAAGATGATTCTGAAATCGTGATTATAAATACTTGTGGTTTTATTGATAACGCCAAGCAGGAATCGATTGATACGATATTACGTTACGTAGATGCTAAAAAAGAAGGTGCTGTAGATAAAGTATATGTTACAGGATGTCTTTCTCAACGCTACAAGGATGAACTTGAGGTAGAGATACCGGAAGTGGATGCTTATTTCGGAACAAGAGACCTCCCACGACTTTTAAAAACTTTAAAAGCTGATTACAAACACGAATTGGTAGGTGAACGATTACTTACGACTCCTTCACATTATGCATATTTTAAAATTGCAGAAGGATGTGATCGTCCCTGTTCATTCTGTGCTATTCCGCTTATGAGAGGGAAACATCAGTCTACACCGATTGAGGAGTTGGTGATGCGTGCGGAAGGATTGGCAGCTCAGGGAGTGAAAGAGCTGATGTTGATAGCTCAGGATTTAACATATTACGGGTTAGATCTGTATAAGAAACGAAATCTGGCAGAGCTGTTGGAAAAACTGGCTGATGTTAACGGTATAGATTGGATTCGATTACACTATGCATTTCCTGCTGGTTTCCCTATGGATATTCTGGATGTTATGAATGAGCATCCGAATGTTTGTAAATATTTGGATATGCCTTTGCAGCACGGATCAACAAGAATGCTGAAGGCGATGCGTAGAGGTATCACACGTGAAAAAACCGAAGACTTGGTAGCGGCCATCCGGGATAAAGTACCGGGAATAGCATTGCGTACAACATTGATCTCAGGTTATCCGGGTGAAACAGAGGCTGATTTTCAGGAAATGTATGATTGGGTAGAAAGAACACGTTTTGATCGTTTGGGAATTTTTACCTATTCGCACGAGGAGAATACACATGCCTATAATTTTACGGATGATGTTCCCGAAGAGGTAAAAAAGGAGCGCGCAGATCTTATCATGGAGTTGCAATCGGGAATTTCCTACGAGTTAAATCAGGATAAGATAGGGAAAACATTCAAAGTTCTGTTTGACAGAGTTGAAGGAGATTACTTTATCGGAAGAACAGAATTTGATTCTCCGGAAGTCGATAATGAAGTACTGGTGAAAAAGACTGCGGACACATTCGTTCGACTGGGGGACTTTACCAACGTAGAAATTTCATCAGCGGATCACTATGATTTGTACGGAAAGATTGTAGAATAGGTCGTAGGACGGTTTCAGAGACGAGTTTCAGGGACTGATTTTTGTCAGCGTTTCGAATTTTACAAGCGGATTAATCGTTCTTTAAGCGATTAACAACTAATTTTGTCTCAAAAATAATCGAAATGATTCATACAGATATTATCATCATAGGAGCCGGTCCGGTTGGTCTTTTTACCGTATTTGAAGCCGGATTATTAAAATTAAGATGTCACCTTATTGATTCCTTACCACAACCAGGAGGACAGTGTTCGGAAATTTACCCGAAAAAACCAATCTATGATATTCCCGGATTTCCTTCTGTTCTTGCGGGAGATCTCATTGATAACCTGATGGAACAGGCAGCTCCATTTAAGCCTGGATTTACGCTGGGTGAGGCTGCTGTTACAATTGACGAGGTTTCAGAGGACGGAAAGCAGTTTTTTATTGTTACAACGGATAAAGGAACAGAGCACAAAGCTCCTATCGTTATGATTGCAGGTGGATTGGGTGTGTTTGAACCAAGAAAACCACCGATTTCAAATATTACTGATTTCGAAGACAGAGGAGTCGAGTATATCATTAAGGATCCTGAATTTTACAGAGGAAAGAAATGTGTAATTGCGGGTGGTGGTGACTCGGCACTGGACTGGTCAATTTTCCTTACAGACAAGAAAATTGCTTCGGAAGTTACTTTGGTTCACCGTCGTTCCTCATTCCGCGGACACCTGGATTCGGTTCAAAAAGTAATGGATCTGGCAGATGCAGGTAAAATTAAGTTGGTTACGGAAGCAGAAGTTATCGGACTTGAAGGAAATGGTAAGTTGGATCATGTTGTCATAAAACATGATAAAGAAGGAGAAATCAAAAAAGAAACCGATCATTTTATTCCATTGTTCGGACTGAAACCATCTTTAGGGCCTATTGCAGACTGGGGGCTGGAAATTGAGAAAAATGCGATTAGAGTGGATACAAGTGATTATTCAACGAATCGTCCGGGAATCTATGCGATCGGCGACGTAAATCACTACGAAGGGAAGTTAAAATTGATTCTTTGTGGTTTCCATGAAGGTACATTGGCGGTACAGTCAGCCTTTGCACGGATTCACCCTGATAAGAAGAATGTATTGAAATATACGACCGTTAATGGTGTAAATGGTTTTTAGAAGTTTTTAAGAATGAGTTAAGAAAAGCGTCTTGTTTCAGGGCGCTTTTTCTATTCGTACTCCGGTTTCTGTCAGTAGATCATAGAACTCAGCAAAGGATTTATTGACGGATTCGGCTTCTGAAATGGTAACGGGAGATGAAGCGGAAAGAGCCAAAACAGACAAAGCCATTGCGATACGGTGATCATTATGAGCAGAAACATTCCCTCCTGAGGCAATTCCGGGATAAATAAGCATAGTGTCATTCTCGTGATTATTATCAATACGAATGCCCAGTTTTCCCATTTCAACTTGTAAAGCAGTAGCTCTGTCACTTTCTTTTGAAGCAAGTCTTCCGAGTCCTTTTATCTGACAAACGGAATCAGCAGAAGCTGCTAAAACAGCTAATGGGGGAAATAAGTCCGGGCAATGCGTAGCATCAAATTCAAATCCTTTGTTATTCCTCTTTTCAATGGAGATTGAATTGTCGTTTATTGTAACCTCAGCCCCGAAATCCCGGATTACCGATAAAATAGCTTTATCAGCTTGTTTAGAGTCTTTAGAGAGGTTAGATAGTGTTATTTTACCCTTTAGAGCAGCTGCTACGATAAAAAAAGAGGCACTGCTCCAATCTCCCTCTATTTTGATTGTAGTAGGGGAGAATTGAGCCGGAGACGTAAAAACGAGTGTGTCATTCTGAAAAGGAATTGTAATACCAAATTGCCGAAGCGTGGCAATACTTAATTCTATATAAGGACGACTGGTAATATTTTCTAATTGCAAGGTACACTCCCGTAATAGTGGTGAGGTGGCATAAGCATACAAAAGTCCTGTAATATATTGAGAACTTTGGCTGCCGTCTAATTGATGACTTTTGGGTTGAAGCGGTCCTTTGATATGCAGGGGAAGTTTTTTGTTATTTGAAGTTACCTGTACTCCAAGGTGAGGAAGAACATGATCAAAAAAATCCATAGGACGAGTCAGCAAGCTTCCTTTTCCGGTAATAATAATATCGGTGTGAAAGTTAGCCAGCATTGGTGTAAGCATTCGGGTAGCTAATCCCGATTCTCCTGTTGAGATTTCTAAAGGGTGTGTTCGTGATGAAATGTCACGAATTCCTTCTATGCTCGTAACTTCTCCATGTTGATCGACCCGGGAAGCTAATTTCTCTGCTATTTTGAGTAAGACCTGTTCGTCATTGGATTGCCCTACACCAATGATCTCCGTTTTGTTCGGGTTGAACAGAGCTAGAGCAAGTACACGTTGGGCATGACTCTTGGAGGAAGGGATACTACATTCGGCATTTATTCCTCTTACAGGATAGACAGTTACTTCCATGTCGTTTGTATTTGTAACAAATGTAATCATTCGTTGTGGCTTCGGACAGTATACTTTATACTTTTGAATGAAAGAATCCGGAGAGCAGCTATCGGGAACTTTCCTTACATTTACGCTATGTTTAATTTACCTACATACCGGGATGATGAAGTTAAATACGCAAAAAGACAGGAGCGTGTATTTCTTTTGTTATCCGGGATTTTTTTAGGTTCTCTTGTAATGTTGAATATCCTGGGAACCTCTCGGTTTATTAATTTGTCGGAATGGTTAGGATTGACAGGTAGTGAATTGCAGTTTGTAATTGCTGTAGGAGTTTTGCCTTATCCTATTACCTTTCTTTGCACCGACTTCATTTCAGAACTGTATGGGAGAAAACGAGCAAATTTTGTTGTTTGGATCGGGTTTGTACTAAATGTATGGGTATTGGCTATTCTTTGGATAGGGGGAGAACTAAACCCACCAGATGGTTTACAGGATTCTGGATTGATGGGGTTAACAGAGGAACATCAAATTCCAGCGGAGTATTCCTTCTACTATATCAGACATCTGGCTTTTGGCGCTACAGCTGCTTCTATGATCGCATATCTTACAGCTCAGTTTATTGATGTTCACGTTTTTCACTGGTTGAAAAAAAGAACGCAGGGAAAGAAAATGTGGTTGCGAAATAATGTTTCGACATTAACAAGTCAGTTGGTTGACTCAGTGGCTGTTATTTTGATTACATACTGGTTTACTCCTGCATTGCCGATAGATGTAGAAAGCGCGATTATTCCTCAGTTGGTGATGCTGATTTTGAGCGGCTACTTATTTAAGTTTATAGTAGCTTTACTTGACACGATTCCTTTTTATATCGGAACGAAATATCTGAAAAAATACCTGGGTGTTACTGAGGTGACTGACTGAGCATCAGAATGGTAATATATGCAATGTAAGACCCGAGCAATAGTAATCCTTTAAAACGGGTAATCTTTTTACCGATTACCAACATAGGGAATAGAGCCAAAGCAATTGCCAGCATCCAGATCATATCAATATTTAAGGTATTTTCAGTTACGTCAATTGGTTTAACAATCGCTGTAATACCTATAACCGCCATAATGTTAAATATATTAGATCCTATCAGGTTTCCGATGGAGATGTCTGTTTCTTTCCGGTAAGCAGCTACAGCTGAAGTAACCAATTCGGGTACAGAAGTCCCGAAGGCAATGATCGTGATTCCAATGATACGTTCTTCCATTCCCCAGTCCAGCGCTATTTCAACAGCTCCTTTTAATAACCATTCGGCTCCGAAGTAAAGTCCTAGCAGACCTATCATCAGGAATAAAATGGCCTGAATAAATTTGCGCGAGGTGGGGATAACAACAGCTTCGTCTTCTTCCATTAAACGAGCAGTGTGCTTTCTTGAATTACGAATCAAAAAAGTAATGAAAGCAAGTAAAAGTACAAAGAGAATAATTCCTTCGTATCGCTCAATTAATCCACCTGTTTCAGTACTTCCGATACCAGTCATGGCGAATAGGAAGAACAACACTGAAGCAAAAAACATCATTGGCCAGTCAATGATTTTCGAATTCCGGTCTACCGGTAAGGGGAAGATTAAAACCGTTATACCAAGAACCAATGCGATGTTGGCAATATTGGAGCCGATAACGTTACCTAGTGCTATTTCTGAATTTCCGTATAGAGCTGCTTTTATACTCACGATTAATTCCGGTGCAGAAGTTCCGAAGGATACGACTGTCATTCCTATTACAAGTGAGGAAAGCTTCAGTTTTTGAGCAATTCCAACAGCTCCACGAACCAGAAATTCACCTCCAATTATTAATGTGGCGAGTCCCAGAATCAGTACTAAATAACTCATTGATTTTCTTTGTTTTTATCAGAGATATCGTCCTTCTCTTTTAAAGATGAAGGGGGATTTGTTTGGTCAGTCTTTGCTGAATCTTCAATATTACGTACGGTAGAATTTACTTCTTGCTCAATAGGTTTGACAGCGTTATTGATTTCCGTATTGATCTTATTGATTGTTTCCTGTTGCCGGTGTTCAAAAGTACGAATCGTTTCATCCAGTTCCCGGCCGATAGAAGCGTCTTTTTTTATTTGATCTGTGGTTTGTCTGATCTCATTTCGGATTTCATTAGATGCATGCTGGATTTCACGCATTCCTTTTCCCAGAGTACGAGCGATTCCGGGAATGCTTTTAGCTCCGAAAAACATAAGAATGAAAAGGAGAATAACAATAATCTCCATTCCTCCGATACTATTTAAAAACAGTAATGTCATTCGTATTCCTTTTGCGACATCAAAGTTACAAAAAAGCCTTTTCCAATTTGGAAAAGGCTTTAAGTTATTTTACAACAGATGTGAGAAATTATTTCTCTTCACCTTTTTTGTTTTTCATTAAGTCAACAATAACCGGTGTTGCAATACAAACCGAAGAGTATGTACCAACGATAACTCCGATCATAAGCGCAAAGATAAATCCTCTGATAGCATCTCCTCCCAAAATGAAGATCGTAAGCAATACGACGAAAGTAGACATCGAAGTATTAATCGTACGGCTTAATGTAGAGTTCAATGCATCATTAATGTTTTCTTCCATTCCCTTGCGCTTGTGAAGCCCAAGCACTTCCCGTATTCTGTCAAATACAACAACGGTATCGTTAATTGAGTAACCGACAACGGTAAGGATAGCAGCAATGAATGCCTGGTCAATATCCATGTTAAATGGCATCAGACCGTGAAAAAGAGCAAACGCTCCCAATACGATAATAACGTCGTGCGTCATAGCTATAAGCGCACCTAAACCGTATTGCCATCTTCCAAATCGGAATAGAATGTAAAGGAAAATAACAATAAGAGATAATGTAATCGACAGGTAAGAAGACTGCTTTAACTCATCTGAAATTACAGCAGAAACACTTCGACTCTGGATTACTTCAAAGCTACCCATTTCTCCTTCTACTTTCTGTAAACCTGCTTTCAATTTTGCATCAACAATGGTGTCTGCATTTATGACTCCCTGAAGATAGTTTGTCTGAATTTCAACCTGGTTTTTACTTTCTTTTGTTTTTACAATAACGTCAGCTACTTTACCATCTTCAGCAATCATTACTGATTTAAGGCTCGAAGCAATATCTTCAGGATTTGCAGCATTTTCAAATTTAACTTCAAACGAACGTCCTCCAGTGAATTCAACACCAAATTTCAAACCTCTTGTGGCAAGAGCACCAATCGCTACTACTACAAGGATTCCTGAAATAGCGTAGTACATTTTACGTTTGTTAACAAACGAGAAGTTTAAGTTTTTGAATGCATTTTTAGTTATAGCTGTAGAGAATGAAATGTTTCTTTTACTCTCGTTAAAGTTTTCAAAAATCAAACGTGAAATTACAACGGCAGCAAATACAGATGAGAAGATACCGATGATCAATGTTGTAGCAAAACTTTCAATGGGTCCTGAACCAAATATCTTAAGAATGATTGCAGTAAGAAGTGTCGTAAGGTTTGCATCAAGAATTGATGAAAGCGCTTTTGCAAAACCATCTTTAATAGCCAGCTTCTGACCTTTTCCAGCTGCAATTTCTTCCCGGATACGTTCATAAATAAGTACGTTGGCATCGACGGCCATACCTATCGTCAGTACAATACCGGCAATACCCGCAAGTGTAAGCACAGCACTGAAAGAAGCTAAAGATCCCAGAATGAATAAAATATTAGCAAGCAATGAGATGTTAGCAATTACTCCGGCTTGTCCATAATAGAAAATCATGTAAAGCAATACGATAACCAATGCTATAACAAAGGACATCATACCTGAACTGATATTTTCACTACCCAATGTAGGTCCGACAATTGACTCGTCAATAATGCTACAAGGAGCAGGAAGAGATCCTGCATTAAGAAGTGCAGCAAACTCTTTTGCTTCAGCTACGGTGTAATTACCAGTAATCTGAGCGTTTCCGTCATTCATAATTGCCTGAACAGTTGGTGAGCTCAATACCATTCCATCCATAACAATAGCTACGCTTTTTCCTAAGTTACGTGATGTTAATTCTGCCCACTTAGAAGTTCCTTTGTCCGTCATTGTTACATGGATAGCGATACGACTTAGCTGGTCATATCCCTGTCTTGCGTTGTCAATGTCACTTCCTCCAACAGGAGCCTTTCCTGATTCCGGAACACGGATTGCGTGAAGGGCATATCCATTTATTTCACCGTTTTCACCAAATTTAGTAGGATTCGAAGCCCACATAAAACGAACATCTAGGAAAGGATATAACTCACGCACTTCTCTTTCACGAAGAAGACTTCCAATAGTTGCAGTATCTTTCGATAAGGCATAGAAAAGTACATCAAAGTGCCCGTTTGGATTCGTTGAAGCGGGAGCAAGAATATATTTACCTAAAATGGTTTTAGCAGGAGATAATGAATCCGCTTTGAGAGGTTCTGCCGTTTCCGAAGAGTCTCCTCCAAGGTTTAAGGATAGGTCCGCAGATCCGTCTGCTTTTGTTGAATCCTGTTGATTATCAGCAAGTGTTAAAGTTGTAGAATCTGAAACTGGAGTCGTCTCTCCATCAAGATTCAGAGATAAATCTGTCTCAGTATCTTTACTTTCTTCTTTTCCATATTTTGCATACAAAACTTCGTCTGCACGGTTGATAAAATCTGTGAAAGATTTGTTATCGTATGTTTCAAAAAATTCAAGATTTGCTGTAGACTGAAGCTTTTGACGCACCGTGTTTTTATCTTTTACACCTGGCAATTCGATATAAATACGGTTCGATTGTTCATCTTTTTGGATGTTAGGTTGGGCAACACCAAATTGATTAATACGACGGTTCATAATATTTTCCACACCGGAAAGAGAACCTTTTACACGCTCCTTAAGGAAAGTGATTACCTGATCATCAGTTGATTCTTTGTTCAATTCATCACTGGATGAAGAGTAGAAATCACGTACAAGCTTACGGTCACCGTTCAGTTTTTTATATGACGATACAAAAAGATCTACAAAATCACCTCCATGCGTTTGGTATGTTTCAAGAGCTTCCTCGTAAGGTTTGGCAAATTTACTCCCTCGTGGGTTAACAGCTTCACTCTTTACAAGATCGGGAATAGAAACCTCAAGAGTTACACTCATTCCTCCTTTAAGATCAAGTCCAAGGTTGATACTTCTGTTTTTACTTTCATTGTAAGTGGCCCCGGTCCAGGTCACTTTCTTGTCACCTTTGTCAATCAGGTACGCGTTGGTATAAAAGTTCAGGATAATGTCTTCCGACTCCTGACCATCTATTGAAACAGTTCTTCCGTTGGGTAGTGTAACAGTTGATTCACCGTTTGTACTTAGCGTATTTCTCAGGGAGTCTAATTGTTCCTGAGCATATACATCTGCTTCATTTTCAACTCGGTTCGTGACAAATGTGTACGAAATTTGGTAAACACATACAACTGCGATAGCAATTGTTAGAAACCAGAAAAATCCTTTATTACGCATTTTTGTTTGTTATTATGGCCTGCAAATATAGAATTTCAGATGATTAATATCAATAGTTTCGTAAATCTTGTTTATTAACGTTTTATCCGGATGTTATTTTCAACGAGAGATCAATAGCCTGTAGAGCTTGGCTGTAGTGTAATTGGCAGAGGTCCAACAGGATTGAAGTCAGAAAGTTATTCCTCTCCGTATTCGAGTAGCTGCATGTGTATTTCATTGCCTTTTCGAACATCCAGTGTGTCAAAATTCATGATTTCATGATGTTTGTAGAATTTTTGGATTAAACCGACTCCTTTGGCATACGTTTCATGTTTTCTTCTATGGTCAATTAATGAAAAGAAATCTTCCTGCTCCACTTTGATTGTAGAAGAGAATTGATAGCCTGATAATGAAGCAGGACTATGAAGATTAGTATAATGACAATCCAGTTCATCGTATGTGTTAAATGCATTCGCATCCCAGTTTTTATCTTCTGTGGGAGCAAAAACAAGTTTTATTACACGTTGATTTTCTTCAACAAGTTCTGCCCGGTTACCTGATATTTTAGCCGTCCATGCATCGCTTAACTCCCAGGAGGCCGTTGCATCAGGTCGGGTGTAACGGAAATACTCTCTCGCAATTTCGTTTTGTAGGTCTAAGAGTGTATCTCCTATGACGACTTTTAATTGGTATCTGTTCGTATCGTGTTGAATTGTTGCCTGTGCGTCATGTCTTACTTCCAGTACATCATAAACCGTATAATGCCCTTCCTGTAGAGGAAAATAGTCAAAAGCAAGGTCAACAGGTGTATTGTCTCCTTTCTTGCAGGAAAGAAGTACTGAACATGTGACTATAAGTGATAAGGCGTATCTGTAATTCATAGTCGAAAGTTACATAATTTTTGAGACAAAATAGATGCTGTGTTTTTTCCTTTTCTACAGAACGAAATTTGTCTAATTGAAAAATAAAACGTTACATTATTTAAAAATATTTTGTGAAGTTTTAGACTTTTGTGCATCCTGTTATAAAATCAAGTCTATGATCAGAGTCATTGTATTATCGGTTTTTGTTTTTCTAACACTTATTTCGGGATATGGGCAGGAAGTATTCTACAAAGTCGTTTTGAGAGACGCAGAGGAGAAAAGGCAACCGGTTCGAAATGCGGAACTCATGGTTGAGCAAAAAAGCAGATCGGAAGGTCTTTTGGCTACTTTTTGACCGGAAAAAGTAGATGCCCGTCCGGCATGAGGACGGTAATAGCTGCAGGCTTGAGAATGCAAAATGTAAAATGATAAATGTAAA
>NZ_CFIGVI010000022.1:0-14777 GCF_984588085.1 Wandonia sp. | reverse complement strand
CAGTTGTTTGTATCAAACAGTAAGGGAGAAGTTGTTTTTAAGAGTGACGATAAAAAGGTTTCTGTGGTTGTTAAGCACGTTGCATATGAGTCATTGGATACAATACTTGTTACTACCCGGTCAAAAGGAGACACGATTACACATCAGTTGTATTTAAACCTAAAGAGCTATGAGTCGACCGACATTGTTGTAACCAATCCTTTTAAGCCGGTTCCTGTTTTTGGCTCTGATAGATTGAGTGTCGAGGATTTTGAGCTACTGAGTGATGGTAAGCTGGTATTGCTTACTTACGAACGAAAGCTAAAGAAAGGGGCGGAAGTATTACTGGTGGATGACGAACAAAAAGTACTTGATGCTAAGAATGCTGGAGATAATACCAGACAACTGGTTCATGATTTTAGAGGGAATGTACATCTTGTGACATCAGGGAGTGTTTATCATTTGTTTCCGGAAGGAGAAAAAATTCAGATGTACAGAATGGAGAAAGCTTATTACGATAAATATGTCCGACCGATTATTGATACAATGGATAATAGGGTCTATTTTTCAAATTATCAGGAAATGTATCCCGCAGTAGATTTTTTTAGCTTTGACAAGCTGGATAGTGTGTATACTAAACTTACTTCCGTAACGGATGAAGTAATGATGGAAATGTACCTTGCCGAATATAAGTATGTGGATGTCCGGACAAAATTATGGGCAAGAGAAATGGAACAGGAGATGGGAGTCGATAAAGAAATTATTGTCGGAGCTACTGTTTTTTCCAATAGTATTTTTTACAAAGAAATTTATGCGCCATTGTTTCTGAAGGAAGATACTATTTATGTATTTGACTATTACAGAGAGTTGATGAAAGTCTACGATTGTGACGGAGAGCCGATTGATTCAGTTTCTATTTCACATCACATTCAACCTCGTAAAACAGGATGGAAGAACCAGTTGTTGCAAGATCGGTATACGGGACAGGTGTATGCCGTTTATGAAAAAGCGGGGATTACTACATTGCGCGCTATAGACCTGACAACAGGGAAGACGGGAGAGGGGATACAATTGCATTATAAATACGTGGATAAATTGGAGATATATAACAATGCAGCGTATTATATCTACCGTCCCTTCGAATCGGCACAAAAGAAATTTTTGTATCGGGAAAGACTACCTTTGGAATTCAAATCTGCTAAAACAAATTCAGGAGATTCTATTGTGAGAAATTAAGAGATAGGATTCCTATTAAAATGCAAATGGGAAGAAAACGAGCGTTTCCTCCCCATCCACTAATCAACCTAACCTAACCACCTAAATCGTAACAATGATAACGCTTTATTTTGAATTAGATATAAAATCGGTTCTTAATTTCGCTTAAATGTGTTTTTCTATCGATGAATTATTGATAAGAGTTGAGGACCTTCGTGGAATAAAATATCGAGAATCGACAGGTTGGGTAGGAATCCAAGTTTTTCACTGAAAACCTGCCAATATTCACCATATGATTTTTCATAAACACCGGTGGTTATAAAATGGTCTAATTTTTTTTGTTGTTCGATGCTGGGAATTGTATCTGTTATTTCCGGTAGCGGGAGCTCCAGCCATTCCATGATTTGCTTATTGATACTAAGCAGATAATCTGAAAGATGCGTTTTCTCTTGTAATAGGAGCTGTTCTATTTTGGGTCCGTAATGTTCAAAATAAGGTGTGCGACCGTATGCACTTTTGATCGTTTTCCAATGAATCGCTTGCCAGGGTGTGGCAGGGGAGAGAAGTGCTTCATCAACTCTTGTTTTGTTTCCAAAAGGACGGTTTACAGGAATGGATAGAGTTAATTTTCCATTGGCTCCGTACAGATCACATCTGTTACGTAATGTCTGCTTGGAAAAGCGTTCGGAGGTACAAAAACAAGGGGAAGTTGCCTTCCCCAGTTTGTAATAATATCCGAATGGTCCGAAATAAAGTAAGGGAAATAAATCCCTGCTTTGTTCTTGCATATTTTCTGTCTTATTGAATGTTTTTGAAAACGCGATCCCAACGTATTCCGTCAAAAAATCCTTTATGACCATCTTTAGAGAACCAAACGAGCGCAGCACGACCTACAATGTGGTCTTCCGGTACAAATCCCCAGATTCTGGAGTCTGCGGAGTTATCCCGGTTGTCACCCATCATCCAGTAATAGTCCATTGCAAAAGTATACGAATCTGTCTTCTTTCCATCGATGTAAATTCCATCTGCTTTTTCTTCCAAAGTGTGACCTTCGTATGCAGTAATGATACGATTGTAAAGTGCGATGTTTGATGCGTTAATGGTAATTGTTTCCCCTTTTTTCGGAATTATGATCGGTCCGAAATTCGATGTCGTGAAATCAAAGCGCGGATCATGAGGGAAGCAGCTTAGTGGAGCCGGAATAATTTCTCCGTTTTGCATAGGAACAACTTCATTGAAAGTCCCTTTAGGATAAACGATTTGCTCAAATACAGTCTCCGGATGACGTTTTTTTAGCTGCTCCAGCATGGCTTTGGTGAGTGACATTTTTGTTATACTTCCATCGGCTCCTCTTTCAAAATCGTTGGGAGATTGTTGATGCATCCCATATTTTCGTTCCATTGAAGCGTTTGAGTTGGCCGGGAAGTTTTTCACGTTGTATTTAAAGACTACATTTTCCGGTACAAATGCTTTTTTATCATTGATGTATAAAACAGCATTTTTGATTTCCAGTTTATCTCCGGGAATAGCTACACAGCGTTTGATATAATTTTCACGCTTGTCTACCGGACGATAAATCAAACCGTACTGGCGCTCAAAACCTTCACGTACGATTGATTTGTAATAAGGGAGTTGTTTTAGGTAGTCATCAAAAGAGAAACGATGACGATTATCAACCAATGTGTTATAATTTACACTCCCTTTAAGTACATCCTGTAAATAAAGTTCCCATGCCTGATTGTATAATAAACCGTGATAATCATGTCCCATCAAACCGTCCGGTACTCTTGGGTCGAAAATGGCAGTATCTCCGGAAGGGAAGTTGAATACAACCACATCATTTCTTTCGACATCAGACCAACCTGGAAGTCGTGTGTAGTTAGAGGTTTCTAGCGTTGAGTATGAGCGTGTATTAACCACGGGAAGTGTGTTATGAACTAACGGAAAGGATAGGGGGGTGACGGGCACTTTGGGACCGTACGGAAGCTTATTTACAAAAAGAAAGTCGCCTATCAAAAGTGTTTTTTCCATAGAACCCGTAGGAATCTGGAAGGGTTCGAAAACATAAGTGCGTATTCCTGTGGCTGCAATTAACGCAAACAAAATTGCGTCTCCCCATTCTTTAATGAATGTTTTTGTTCCTTTTTTTCTTTTTGAGATACCTCCCAGTACGTAGGCTACTATGTGACCAACAATAGGAAGGGAAAGGAATAGTATCAGATGATCTCCCATCTCCCGTTTTTTAACGAGTTCTGAATTACTCCAATCCATTTCCGGTAAATAGGTGATAGTTTCGTCAGAAGCAATTTTGAATGCATTGATCCATGGAAGGAATATTCCGGAAGCAGTTTCGCCAAGACTGAAGAAACCAAATCGTCTTTGCAGACTGACATTAAAGATAGCCCACATTGGGATATGAATCCCCGGGATAATCATTAAGAGTCCCCACCACCAGGGTTGTCCACCTATTTTGGAAGCAATACAGTAGTTGTATAGGGGAATAAAAGCTTCCCATGATTTTCGCCCTGCTTTAGGGAAGATTTTCCACCACATAGCAGTGAACGGGAAAAGAATAAACAGGAGGTAGAAGTATAAAACATTCATAGCTTTATCAGTTATTTAAGATTCAGAACATCACGCATAGTGAAGATTCCCTTTTTGTTTTTAATAAATTCAGCTGCCAGCACAGCGCCTAATGCAAAACCTTTCCGGTTATGAGCTGTATGGGTTAATTCTATGGTATCAATATCGGAAGTATAACGTACCGTATGAGTTCCGGGAACACCTTCTTTACGAACTGCCTCAATTAGGAGGTCTTCCGGTTTTTTTTCAAAGTCAATGGTCGTGTTTTCTATGCACTTCCAATCACGTTTACGATCTGTATGAGCAATTATTTGTTCGCCTAACGTTATAGCTGTTCCGCTTGGAGCATCTGCTTTTTGTATATGGTGTACTTCTTCCAGTGATACGTCATAATCGGTATGTGCATTCATAAGTTGAGCAGCAAACTGGTTGATAGCAAAAAACAGGTTTACTCCAATACTAAAGTTAGTAGCGGCCAGAAAAGAACCTTCCGTTTCATGAACACGGGTCTCTATCTCAGAATACTGATCATACCAACCGGTTGTCCCTGTTACAACGGGAATATTATGTTGAAGTAATCGGGAGATATTGTCTACTGCACTTGATGGGCTTGTAAACTCAATAGCTACATCCACTTCGGATAAATTTTGGTCCCAGTCTTTCGTTTGACTGGTTGCTTTTACTACAACCGAATGCCCTCTTTCCAGTGCAATTTCTTCTATTGCCTTTCCCATTTTTCCGTAGCCGATTAGTCCGATGCGCATGTGATGTAAACTTAGTTTATGAATTCGAATTTTTCAAATTTAGTTAACGAAAGTTAAATCGAAGAGAAAGTCCCGGAGAATATCCCTGCATAACTGTAGGGCGAACTTTAAGCGTAAGATCCTCGCTGATATCAAAGTTGACAAAGTGAGCTTCCACCGCTGCGTCCAGTATGTTGATAATATAGACTCCGGCTGTTGCAAGAATCATCAGGTCACGATTGGTCTGATGTTGATTGTGCAATGTTAGTATTGCATTGTTATCATATTGTTGATAAGCGGGATCAATAAATAGTTGTCCACTTTCTTCTCGTCCAAGGTATTCTTTTCGTAACGCATTCACTTTGGATTGGTTCGATATCAGGAAATAAGTCGTCGTGCCCAGAGCTGCGTATATGAGAGGAACCTTCCAGTATGCTTTTTTCTTACCTTTTGGCATCGCAATATGATTATAGACTTGTCCGGCTCCGGGAAGTGCGGCAGAAAGAACTGCTGCCAGTGTAACGGAATGCTTTTTTTCACGCTTCAGAGTATCAATTTCCTGTGCTTTTCCTGAAAAGGATATAAAGGAAAAACTAATGACTGACAGAATGAGCGCGATTTGTTTCATTAATCATTCAGTAACTCAATAATACGGTTGAAATCCGTGTCAGAATCAAAATTGATAATCAGTCTACCACTTCCGTTGGAAGATTTTTTGATGTCAACTTTTGCGGAAATTCGCTCTGCCAAAACGTGTCTGAACTGATCCTGCTCAAGCGAAATATCGGTCTTTTTATCTTTATTACGTACCGGTTTCTCTTCTGTTTCCGGCTCTGAGCCTGTTTTGATAGCCTGTTCAAGTTGTCTTACCGACCATTCTTCTTCAATGACAGCCTTTAAAAGGGCGGTCTGACGTGCTTCATTCCCTGCGGAAACCAATGCGCGGGCATGTCCCATGGAGATCAGACCATCGCGAATGGCTGACTGAACTGCAGCAGGAAGTTTGAGCAAACGCAGAAAGTTGGTAATCGACGAACGGCTTTTTGCCAGTTTCTGACTGAGTTGTTCCTGAGTAAGGCTACACTCGTCTATAAGGCGTTGATAGGATAGGGCTACTTCGATTGCATTAAGGTCTTCCCGTTGGATGTTTTCAACCAACGCCATTTCAAGCATTGCCTGATCATTCGCTAAACGAATATAAGCAGGAATTTCTTCCAGACCTGCTAACTGAGAAGCACGGAATCTTCGTTCACCGGAAATCAGCTGAAATTTATCTACATCAACTTTTCGAACAGTAAGTGGTTGAATAATACCATGTTCTTTAATAGAGGTAGCTAACTCCTGTAAAGCTTCCTCTTCGAAATGAGTTCTTGGGTTAAAAGGGTTCGCTTCTATCTGATCGATACGGATCATAGCAATGTTCCCCAAAACCGCTTTATCATTTGATTTTGATGTGATATCCGTTGAGGCGTTTTCCAGTAACGCACTTAGTCCTTTTCCCAATGCCGGCTTCTTCACGCTAATATTTTATTTAAAGTTCACTTGTTTTTCCTGATCACTAATCCGCGTCATGTTGTTACGCTGCAGAATTTCTCTCGCAAAGTTAAGATAGTTAATGGAACCTTTACAGGTTGCGTCATGCATAACAATGGTTTCTCCAAAGCTTGGGGCTTCACCTAAGCGTGTGTTACGATGGATTATAGTGTCAAATACGAGATCCTGAAAATGCGTTTTCACTTCGTCAACAACCTGATTGGCTAATCGAAGGCGGGTATCATACATTGTAAGTACAATTCCTTCAATTTCAAGCTCAGGATTCAGTCTTCCCTGGACAATTTTGATTGTATTCAATAATTTACCTAGACCTTCCAATGCATAAAATTCACATTGAACCGGAATCATGACAGAGTCGGAGGCTGTTAAAGCATTGACTGTGATCAATCCAAGTGAAGGAGAACAATCAATGATAATAAAATCATATTCGTCCCGAACTTTGTCCAGTGCCATTTTTAGCATTCTTTCGCGATTGGGCATATTGATCAGTTCCAGTTCCGCTCCTACAAGATCGATATGTGACGGAAGTAAATCCAGATTCGGATTAGCAGTTTTTAAGATCACATCTTTAGGGGAAACCTCGTTGATAAGGCAATCATAGATATTGCGAGTATTCTTGGGATCAAATCCAACTCCTGATGTAGCGTTCGCCTGAGGATCAGCATCTACAAGAAGTGTTTTGTATTCGAGTACCCCGAAGCAACCTGCCAGATTTACAGCCGTAGTTGTCTTTCCAACCCCTCCTTTTTGATTCGCTATAGCAATAATTTTACCCATAAAGTTGTGCTAATTTTTAGAAGGCTAAAGATAAAAGAAATTTACTCAACTCGACAGAAAAAAGACGATGAGTTATCAACGAAATGTCAGAAAACTTTCGTGTTATTCGGAAAATCGGATTTCGAATGGGAAGCCTGATTACAGGTCTTCGAAATTGATGTTAGCAAGATTATCAGAGGTCTCGAGAGCGTACTCCTGAGATTCACGTAATTCAGTAATCTTTTCAAGTACTTCCTTTAGTCCTTCACTAAACTTATCGAAGTCTTCTTTGTATAAAAAGATTTTATGTTTTTCGTATTGGTTTCCTTCCGGGGTCTTTCGTTTGCTTTCAGTTATTGTCAGGTACAAATCGTTTCCCCGTGTTGATTTAATGTCAAAAAAATACGTTCGTTTTCCTGCACGTATTGCTTTTGAGAACACTTCATCATTACGCGTTTCCATTCCTTCTCTCATAGTGTTAATTAAGTTGGTTTCACAATAACTGTCGAGCAAATATGGTGAAATATTTGGAAAAGAGCCTAATCCGTCGTGGATTTTTCTTCCAAAAGTTGTTTTTCATACATTTCTGTATAGTACCCATTTATTTTTAACAATGATTCATGAGTACCTTCTTCTATGATACTACCATTTTCAAGAACAATGATGTGATCACATTCTCGTATGGATGAAATTCGATGTGATATGATGAGGGATGTTTTATCTTGCATAATAGACTTCAGGTTTTGCTGAATGATCTCTTCTGTCTCAGTATCAACAGCGGAGAGACAGTCGTCCAGAACCAATATCCTGGGATTGCGTATAATTGCTCTGGCCATACTGATACGCTGTTTTTGTCCGCCACTCAGGTTGATCCCTCTTTCGCCTAGTACGGTGTTGTATCCCTCTTTGAAGCGTATAATATTATGATGGACATGCATCGCTTTTGCAGCTTTTTCAATAATTTCCTGTGGGACGTCCTCTTTTCCCATTCCGAATCGGATGTTGTTTCCGATTGTGTCCGAAAATAAAAAGACTTCCTGAGGGACTACACCGATTTGTTCGCGGAATTGTTCAAGGTTGACAGAGGTGAGATTGTGTCCGTCAATTTCAATCTCACCTGATTGTGGATCAAATTGTCGGGTGAGAAGATTGACGATTGTACTTTTTCCGCTTCCGGTTTTTCCAAGAATTGCTAATGAGCTGCCCGGTTTTACAGTGAAACTAACATTTCGGATAGCTCTTATTCCTGAATAAGGATAAGTAAAGGAAACGTTTTTAAATTCTATTTTTCCTTCCACATTAAGTGCGGCAGTGCTGGGGTTAATAATTTCCGGTTGCTCTTTAAGGAATTCATTAATTCGTTCCTGTGAAGCTGCTGCACGTTGAACAAGTGAAGTGACCCAGCCAATTGAAGCGAACGGCCACGTCAACATGTTTACATAAAAAATGAAACTGGCTATGTTTCCCGGGGTTACACTTCCTTCATAGGTAAGTAATATCCCAATGTAAATAGTGATGATGGTACTAACCCCGATTAAAAGCATTATTGTAGGCATGAAGAGTGAGTTCGTAAGCGTCAGTCTCATGCTTTTGTCTTTATATGCTTCTGAAGAAGTGTTGAATTGTTCAATGGTTTCTTTTTCTCTCGAATATGCTTTTATTACACGTACACCGCTGAATGTTTCCTGAACTAAAGTTGAAATCCAGGATTGTTGACGCTGTACAGCTTCACTTTCTCTGTTCATTCTTGAACTAACCCGGTAAATGAGAAATGACATGATTGGTAAGGGGAGGAGTACATATAATGTCATCTCCGGATTGATGGCTATCATCTGATAAACGACGATAACGAAGAGCGCTACCAGATTGACAGAGTACATGATCCCGGGACCAAGGTACATACGGACTCTGCTGACATCTTCCGAAATGCGATTCATTAAATCGCCTGTGTTATTCTTTTTGTAGAAATTGTAGGTCAGTTTCTGATACTGATTATAGATTTCATTTTTTAAGTCGTATTCTATGTGTCGGGAGGTGACAATGACGGTCTGTCGTGTGAAAAACAGAAATAAACCTTTTCCCAGAGACATAAGCATATAAAGACCAAATACGCTCCATGCTATTGTCCATAACTGATCTTTGGTGTCGGCTTTTTGTTGTATCAGGATCATCTCGTCTACCGCATCACCAACAATCAGAGGCATATAAGCTCCGAAAATATTAGAAACGGCTATGAATAAAAAACCAAAAAGCAGACGCCACTTGTACTTTAACAAATATTTGTTCAGATAGCTTAAAGACTTCATTCGAATTTTACTATTTTTGCGCTGCTTTCTATTCGCTGTTTGCACTGCAAATTTAGTCAATAGAAACGACACTAGTTCGAAACAATTAAGATAAAAGTATGTTTGAAGTTAAAGATATTAAGGATACTCATCTGGCAGAGAATCCTGTAATTGCTCAGATGAGCAGATACAATCATGAGCAGCTTCTTTTCTGTAATGATAATGAAACCGGTCTCAAAGCTATTATTGCAGTTCACAATACTGTTCTCGGACCAGCCTTGGGAGGAACGCGTATGTGGAATTACACAAATGAACTGGAGGCTTTGAACGATGTATTGCGTTTGTCACGTGGGATGACGTACAAAAACTCAATTTCAGGATTGAATCTTGGAGGAGGAAAAGCCGTAATTATCGGAGATTCGAGAACGATGAAATCAGAAGCTCTGATGCGTCGTTTCGGGAAGTTTGTGAACAGTCTTGGAGGAAAGTATATCACAGCTGAAGATGTAGGCATTTCTCCTGTTGATATGACCTGGGTGAATATGGAAACAGATCATGTAGTTGGTTTGCCCGGGAAAAGCGGAGATCCATCTCCTGTAACAGCTTATGGTGTGTATGTTGGTATGAAAGCTGCGGCGAAAGCTCAGTTTGGTACAGATTCACTTGCCGGAAAAAAAATTGCTGTACAGGGAGTAGGACACGTGGGTGAGTATTTGGTTAAGCACCTGACACAAGAAGGAGCAGAAGTGTTTATCACAGATATTCACGAACCGACTTTAAAACGTATTTCAGAGACCTACAACGCGAAAGTAGTTGGTCTGGATGAGATTTACGATATTGATATGGATATTTATGCACCTTGTGCTTTAGGGGCAACCGTTAATGACGAAACACTTGGTCGTTTGAAATGCTCTGTTATAGCCGGAGCGGCAAATAACCAATTGAAAGAGGAAACAATTCACGGTAAAGCGGTGATGGATCGGGGTATTATTTATGCTCCGGATTTTGCGTTGAATGCCGGGGGAGTTATAAACTGTTATGCTGAGGTAAAAAATCTTTCCGGAGAATGGGCTATGGCAAAAGCAGAGGAAATTTATACAACTATTTCATCTATTATTAATCGTTCTAAAGGGGAAGGGATTCCTGCTTACCAGATTGCTAACAAAATGGCTGAAGAGCGTATTGTGGCTATTGGTAAAGTAAAACTTCCTTTATAATAGATCATGGTTAACAGAAGACACTTACGTATTAAAGTTTTACAGGCCTTATACGCCTATTTTCAGTCAGACGAAGAGAACTACAGAAAAACGGAAACGGAGTTATTGAACTCTGTGGAGAAGATGTATGATCTTTACCTGTATCTTTTACTGACTTTTGGTGAACTTAAGCAGATTGCCCTTATTCGTTCAGAAGAGGCAAAGAATAAAATTCGACCCACAGAAGAAGACCTGAGTCCGAATATGAAGTTTATGGATAATGCTATCATCCGTATTCTGGAGGAAAGTGCTGAGCTACGATCAGTTGCTGAGCAGAGAAAGGTCAATTGGATGGGAGATGTAAATCGCGAGATGTTCCGGAAAATGTTTTTGGCAATCAAAGATTCGGAGACGTATTTTACGTTCATGAATAATGAGTTGTCCGGATTTGAGGAAGACAGAGCATTTGCTGTAGCTTTGTTCAAAGAGGAAATTGCCAATTCAAGATTGTTGTACAATTTCTTTGAAGAGAAAAGCATTAATTGGTTGGATGATATCGACCTTATGTGTTCGATGGTGCTCAAGACAATAAAAGGATTTTCGGAAGAAGGACCTAATCGTATTCTTGAATTATACCGCGATGCGATTGATGAAAAGCAGTTTATCGTGACGCTTTTGCGTAAGTCGATCATGAATGAGGATGAAAATGCAAAGTTGATCGAGAAATTGACAGATAACTGGGAGTTAGAGCGAATTGCGAAGATGGATGTCATCCTTATGAATATGGCAATTACAGAATTGCAGGAGTTTGCAAGTATTCCCAAAAAAGTAACATTGAATGAATACATAGAAATTTCGAAGTATTACAGTACACCGAAAAGTAATATGTTTATCAATGGTATTTTGGATAAAGCAATTGTACATCTGGAAAAGGAAGGAAAAATCAGAAAGGCCGGAAGAGGTCTGATGCAATAAAAGAAAAACGTATGAGAAATTTACTGTTTGTACTAGTATCGGGAATTTTGTTTGCCTGCGGTAATGAGGGGAGTCAGGAGTTTGGTGCTCCGACGACAATTGAGGCTGAAACAGTTTATAAGTTCGGAGATGTAGTTGAAGGAGAAGTAGTCGATGTTACTTTTGAAGTTACCAATACTGGTGATCTTCCTTTGACAATCATTGATGTAAAACCGGCTTGTGGATGTACGGTTGCCGAGTATACTAAAGAACCGATTCCTCCGGGACAAAAGGGATTAATTAAGTCTTCTGTGAATACAACCGGGTTTTCAGGAGAAATTTCAAAATCGGTTACAATGATGGCGAATACTAATCCTACAAGAACAGTGTTCCTTATCAAAGGAAATGTAATCAAAAACTAAGGTACAGAAGTACTGATTTATAAATTAAAAAAGAGAAAGAAATGGGTGAATTTTTGCCATTAATTTTAATTGTTGTAGTATTTTATTTCTTCATGATTCGTCCTCAAATGAAGAAGCAGAAGGAATTGAAAAAGTTTCGTGAAAACATTCAGGTAGGGGACAAAGTTGTAACCATTGGTGGTGTGCATGGAAAGGTTCTTGAAGTGGCAGATACAACTGTATTGTTAGCTTGCGAATCTTCAACAAAGATTCGTATTGAAAAGTCTGCAATTTCTCAGTCATTTGATGAGCAGGCTGTAGCGCAGAAGTAATTCGAATAATAAGATACAGACGAGGGCATGATTCATTATCATGCCCTTTTGCTATTTATTGTCTCTGATGGTTCTTACATTTCGGTTCATTTTATGCCGTATTATCTTTTGAAAAATAAATCGTTGTATTCTATTGAGGTTTTGGCGGTGTAAGGAGTATAAATCGTCTGGAGAATCAAAAACGCCAAAATCCTGATTGATTCCTTTTTCCTGAATAAAAGTGTTATTTACATTCCACTCAATCGGCGGGTTTTGAAAGTTGTCTGTATATGCTCCATATCCGCAAAATGTTGTCTTGCAATATGGATTCTTTTTTTGTAAAGCAGTGAGGTATTTTTTATCCAGAATAACACCTTCCAGAAAATACCATCGATCGTCATAATAAACCTCTACCCAGCTGTGTAGAATGTTTTTTGGGGAAAGCCAATAGCTGATTCCTGTTAGAGCCCCTTTTTGAAGTGCTTTGTCAATGGTGAAACCATGGATGCGGTTGGGAATACCAGTAGCTCTGAGTAATGCCATTAATAGTGTGGCTTTTGTATTGCATTGGCCATATCCGTCACGGAGAATTTGGGAAGCGGGAAGTTCATCAGAGCAATTATATCCAAAATAAATATCATCCCTGACAAAGTTATAGATCGCTTTTATACGCTCCATCGGAGGAAGTGTCGACCAGTTTTTTTTACGGATTAATCCCTGAATAGCATCTTCCTGGTAATCCAGAAGTTTTGATGAATTTAAGTACCTGTTCATACGTGTGTTATTTATTCAATGAGTGTTGTGAGGACAAATGTCTCAACTATCTTATTGTTAAACTTGTATAAACCGGCTATTTTGAAGCTATAAGCTTTTTAGGAGAAAGTCCGAAAGTCTCCCGGAAGGTTCGGGTGTAATGAGAGCTGTCGGTGAATCCAAAAGTATGAGCAGTTTCGGTTATGGAATGACTTTTTAAATAAGGGAGTGACTTGACAAGTTTATTCCAGAGTTGGTAGCGTCTGTAATTAAGATTTGTTTTTTCTTTGAATAGATGTAGAAAGCGGGTTTCAGATAAACAACAAAATGAAGCTATCTCATGTAATGAAACAACCCGGTCGAAATTTTTTTCCAGATATTGGATGGCTGAATAAATCCTGTTGTCTTGTAGGTGGTTATCTTCTTCGCACTGGCAGGTAAATGTGTGAAGGGAGCTTTTGATTACCTCCTGTACATGTCGGAAATCTAATGTTCCGGATAGAAATTGTTTAAGAACTACGCTAAATTTTTCCTCAAGCATCGTATGTAAATTAAGAACAGTATTTTCTTTATGCTGTAAACTAAGTTGATGTCCGAGAGAGCTAATGGGGTTTATTAATAAAATTAAGGTTGTAGCGGAAGCATCAAGACGGTGGAAAGTATTACTGGTAATGAAACAGGATTGTAGCAATTTCGAATCAGAGTTATTACTCTCTAATGTAAAAGAAGATAAAGAAACACATATCTGTATGGCGTAATGTCTGTGGAAAGAGTTGTCTTTTAATGACCCGATAAAAATTCCAAGATCTTTACCAAAATAGATATGGTTTTGTTGTTGCAAAGAGGTAGATTTAATATTCCCAGCTTTTGTATTCTTCATTTTTCTCTTTCATGTCGTTGTACAACCAGACCATTCGGTCCAAATACCAGCTTTTACCCAAATAGGCGAGTGCAATTCCCAGAATAGCTCCCCAAACAGAATAGGTAACCGTTGCCCAGATCGCAAGGATCATTCCTGAAGAAGAAATCAGGTTTAGAATGGTATGGATTCCACCTGTATGTATTTCAGGGATTTTTATAGTATCTCTGTTGAGGAAAACCCGTTCTCCCATAACAGACCTTGATGCCCAGTTTTTGGTAGAAGAAGGTCGGGGAAAAAATATGGGATTAAAAAACATCCATAGAAGGGATACTATTCCGGGGATAAGACACCACCAGCCGATCCATATTCTGGACCAGAATGCAAAAACAATAAGTGGCAGGACGGAATAACGGGTCCAGACACTCCAGGGGTTTGAATGTTTCATCCAATTTTCATCCGTAAGATTAAAAAACTTAGCGACTTTTCTTTCTGTTGTCATTGTGTATTGTTTTTCGTTTGTTTTCCCATTTTTTTTTCAAAAGCGGCATCTCTTCCTCTAAAAACTGGTAATAGTGTATGATCTCAGATAATATTTCGTGTTTTGGAGTGTGTTGGTCTGTATGAAACCCGATTCCCTTTTCAAACAATTTTCGAAAAGCCGTTACTGATTTTGCTTTTTCTTCTATGATTGCATTCAGACTGTTGTAGGAAAGAGTAAAGTAAGTTTTTCGATCTCCGGGTATTGTGTGCTTGATAATTAGCTTCTGATTCAGTAAGAGATTTACATTACCGCTGATAGAGCCTTTACTGGCTTGCAGAGATTTTTGTAACTCTTCAAAAGAAATCGCATCGGATTCCGAAGAGAGGAGATGCCCCAATATCCGACCTGCCATACGAGGTAATCCGTAGTTTTCATAAAATAAACCTACCTGCTCAATATAGAATTCTCTTTTCCTCATGCTAATTCTTCAATTTTTATAAAAGTACAATAAGTTCAGTAATTAATGAACTTAATTTGTGAAAATATGATAAGTAATTAGGTGTTAGGAATATAAGATTAAGCTTTACAGCTTGTTAAATTCCTGCTAAAAATTATTCATACTTTTTTGTTAACAAAAGCTTGTTGGAACCGGATTTTAGGATTAGTTTCGCCGCCGAAAAGCAAAAACTAACTGGAAAAACCTT
>NZ_CFIGVI010000021.1:0-48249 GCF_984588085.1 Wandonia sp. | reverse complement strand
AGTGTATCAATGTCAATCGAAATCAATTCCTCTTTGATGTTTTGTAAAACAGGATCATCAAGCTGAAAGATGCTGAGTTGCATTTCCGGTGAACTGACGGCTTCTACCACTTTGTTTCGCTCCTCGGGTTTGTGTGTCTTCTCAAGGTGCACCAGCATTTTTGTAGCGCGCTGAATTACCTGAGGAGGCATTCCGGCCATTTTAGCGACATGAATACCAAAGGAGTGTTCGCTTCCTCCCTCCATAAGCTTACGAAGAAAAATGACCTTGTTTCCGATTTCCTTAACTGCGACATTGAAATTGCGAATCCGATCAAACTGATGAGTCATTTCATTTAATTCGTGGTAGTGGGTTGCAAATAACGTTTTGCAATGTGCCTGTGGATGCTGATGAAGATATTCGGTAATAGCCCATGCGATTGAGATCCCATCATACGTCGAGGTTCCCCGCCCGATTTCATCCAGAAGAACAAGACTTTTGTCTGTGACATTATTCAGAATACTGGCTGTCTCGTTCATTTCTACCATGAACGTCGATTCGCCACTTGAAATGTTGTCCGAAGCTCCGACACGGGTAAAGATTTTATCTACAATTCCGATTTTTGCCTGACTGGCAGGAACAAATGACCCGATCTGTGCCAGTAGAGTAATCAACGCTGTCTGACGCAATATGGCTGATTTACCGGACATATTGGGCCCCGTTATCATAATGATTTGTTGGCTGTCTGGGTTCAGATAGACATCGTTGGCAATGTATTCTTCTCCCAGAGGCAGCTGTTTTTCAATGACCGGATGTCGCCCATTTTTGATATCAAGAACTTTCCCGTCATTTACTTCGGGTTTGGTATACTGATTTTCCTGGGCAACTGTAGCAAACGAGTGCAGACAATCTAACATAGCGATGCGTTGCGCATTGCGTTGAATGGTCTCCGTGTAGGGGGCCATGGAAAGAATAAGTTCCTGAAAAAGTTGAGATTCGAGAGCGTGTATTTTGTCTTCTGCTCCCAGAATTTTACTTTCATACTCTTTTAACTCTTCAGTTATATAACGTTCGGCATTTACGAGGGTTTGCTTACGGATCCAGCCTTCAGGTACTTTGTCTTTGTGCGTATTACGGACTTCAATATAATAGCCGAATACATTATTAAAGGCAATTTTCAGTGATGGAATCCCTGTTGCTTCGGATTCTCTTTCTTGTAGTTGATCCAGATAATCTTTCCCTGAAAAAGCAATTTTTCGGAGTTCATCCAGGTCTTTGTGAAAACCATCGGCAATTACAGATCCTTTTCCTACTGCAATAGCCGGTTCGGGATGCAGCTGCGTGTCGATCATTTCCAGGAACTTCTCACATAAGTCCAACTGACCGGCGATTTGTGAAATGGCTTCCGAATCAGCAGCGCTCAATTTCTCGCGAATCGGTTGTAATTCGCGAATTGCATTACGGAGAATAATAACCTCCTTGGGGTTAATCCGTCCGACAGCAACTTTCGAAATCAATCGTTCCAGATCTCCGATCTGATCCAGGTGAAAAGCAAGTGTTTCTGCATCTTCAGGATGTGTAACCAAGAACTCAACAGCATCCAGTCGTTGCTGTATCGTTTTGAGGTCTTTCATTGGTAAAACCATCCAGCGTTTTAGCATACGTCCTCCCATCGGAGTGAGTGTCTTATCAATAATATCGATTAAAACTGTCGCACCGATATTTTGTGAATGGATCAATTCGAGATTTCGGATCGTAAATCGGTCTAGCCAAACGTATTTATCTTCTTCAATTCGATTAATTCGTGTAATGTGTCCGATCCGGTCGTGCTGCGTTTCAGAAAGATAATGCAAAGCCGCTCCGGCTGCGATAATTCCTTGTGAAAGATGTTCAATTCCGAATCCCTTCAAAGAAGCTGTACCAAATTGTTTATTAAGAATCTCATCGGCAAAATCAGTTGTAAAAACCCAGTCTTCCAGTTTAAAGGTGTAGAATCCTTCTCCAAAAACTTCTTTAAACCGCGAGGTGCGATTTTTCTGGTACAATACCTCACTGGGTTTGAATCCCTGTAAAAGCTTGTCAATATACTCTTCCGTTCCTTCTGCTACAAGAAACTCACCTGTCGATATATCAAGAAATGCAACTCCTGAACTATTTTTCCCAAAATGAACGGAGGCAAGAAAGTTATTTTGTTTGTTTTGAAGTACCTGATCATTAAAAGCAACTCCGGGAGTTACGAGTTCGGTAACCCCTCTCTTGACAATTGTTTTTGTCATTTTCGGGTCTTCAAGCTGATCACAGATCGCAACACGCTGTCCGGCTTTTACCAGTTTGGGCAGGTAAGATTCAAGCGAGTGATGCGGAAAGCCTGCCAACTCGATATGAGAAGCCGAACCATTTTTTCGTTTCGTAAGAATGATTCCCAATATCTTGGACGCCTTTACTGCGTCGTCTCCAAAAGTTTCATAAAAATCCCCAACGCGAAACAATAACAAAGCATCAGGATGCTTTGCCTTGATCTGATTATATTGCTTCATCAAAGGAGTCTCCGCTACTTTTTTCTCTTTCCCTGCCAATGTTGTGATTTTTTAGAATCGTAAATGTAAAATAAACCCGAAAAACACCCAATTTACGATCAGGGGACTTTTCAATAATTATGAACAGTTCTTGAAAGAAAAAATGCTAATATGTTCACTTTCTTTATTTTTGTCAAAAATGAAATCGGATGGATAACCAAAACAGGAAATTGAAATTGTGGGAGTTGGGAAGAGTTTCCAACGAGGAATTCAAAGAGCAGGATAAATTTCCTGTTATCCTTGTTTTGGATAATATCCGTAGCCTGAATAATGTCGGTACATTTTTCAGAACAGGAGACGCATTTAATGTTCAGAAGATTTTTCTCTGCGGTATTACAGCAAAACCACCACACAGAGACATTCATAAAACAGCATTGGGAGCTACAGAAACGGTCGAGTGGGAGTATGCTCAGTCGACTGTTGATGCGATTCACCAACTGAAGTCAGAAGGAGTGCGTACTCTGGTCTTGGAACAAACGGAACAAACTACGATGTTACAAACATTGGAATGGAACGGGAAAGAACCGGTTGCCCTTATTTTTGGAAACGAAGTAGATGGAGTACAGCAGGAAGTTGTTGATTGTTGTGATGAAGTGGTAGAAATTCCTCAGTTTGGAACGAAACACTCCTTCAATGTTTCGGTTTCTGCCGGAATCGTTCTTTGGGAATTGATCCGAAAGATTGTCTAAAAGATAAGGAGTGCGGAAATAAAAACAACGCCGCCAGTAACAAATAACAATAGGGTGTAAGGAAGAATTTCTCCGGCCTTCAGTTTTGTAATTCCCAGTAGTGGGAGTGCCCAAAAAGGTTGTAGCATATTCGTCCACTGGTCACCATACGATAACGCCATAACGGTTTTAGGAATACTTACTCCCAGTTCCTGTGCGGATTGAAGAAGCATAGGTCCCTGAATGTACCATTGACCTCCTCCGCTGGGGACAAAAAAGTTGACGATTCCAGCCCCCAGAAAAGAAAGAACGGGAAAACTGGTTGGTGTCGCAGTGGAGGTGAGAAAATCAGATATTTCCTGTATTAATCCCGAACCGCTCATGATTCCCATGATTCCAAAATATAACGGAAATTGGATCAGGATGCCTGCACCATCAGAAATAGAAGTGTTAATTCCGTGTAAAAAGGAACGGATGGAACCATGTAGGAGTAGTGAGAGGCCAAGTAGGGTGAAATTAATAAAGTTGACAGAGATAAAACCCAGCGCTGTCGAGCCTTCAAAATTATAGGCAACCCATAAAGCCGTTATGATAAATAGTATTCCTATGATTGATCCGAATACGGTGTTAGAATCAAGTTGGGTTGACGGAGTAGATTCGGTAGTAGGGCTTGTTTCACTTGCTAAATCGAGAAAAGGAAGCGATTCTGACTGAGTTTTCTTTCCGATGAAATACAGCAGGAAGGGAATGAGGAGAAGCATCACCGAAGCGGTAGTGAGGTTTAAAGGGGAGAGTAGAGTCTCCTCAAAAGAGAGTGAAGAAGGGAGAGTGTTGGAAGCCTGATAACCTGCATTTGTCATCATAGCAGTGATTGAGTCCGGTTCCATTGCTTTTGTCGGAGCGCTACCTGAAATTCCTCCGTGCCAGATTAACATCCCGCTATAGGCAGCGGCACCAATCAATCCATAATTGAGCTCACGGTTATTTTTTTTGAATTTCTCTCCGACTTTACGTGCTAATAAAGCTCCGAAAACTAATCCCATTCCCCAGTTAAAATAACTGACCAACATGGTTGTCAGGGCAACTGTAAAGGCACTGGTTGCACTGTTGGTGCAATAAATCAGCAGTTTATTTAGTACCCGGGCAATAAAAGGAGTTAAAGCGAGGCAGTGCCCCAGAATCAGAATCAACATCATCTGGAAGCCGAAATAAAGTCCGCCGGAGGAAGTGTCCCAAAGCCCTTTTTGCCAGTCAGTTGCTAGTTTTCCTGTGTATTCCAATATGCCCGTATGTTCAGGACGGGTGAGTACAAGAGCCAGGATAAATGTGAAAAGCGTCAGTAAAATAGCAATACTGAAAGGAGAGGGAACATACTTCTGAAAAAAATTCGTCATAGGCTCAAAAAAAACACCTGATTATCAAAAATAACCAGGTGTTGAAGATAAATAAATTCCTGTAACTAGAATGGAAGGTCGTCGTCTCCTTCTTCTACAAACGTTTCTGCACTATCCGAAGAAGCGGGAGACATATCTTGTGGAGTTGGCATTCCTCCGCTTTGTTTTTCAATTTTCCATACATCAAGAGAGTTGAAATAGCGCACCTCACCAGAAGGGCTAGTCCACTCTCTTCCGCGGATAAAGAAAGAAACGGAAACCATCTCATTGAGCTGCATGTCATTAAGCAAATCGGTTTTGTCTTGTGTTAACTGGAACAAAACATCCTGAGGGTATTGTCCGGAATTGTCCGTAACAACAAACTCTCTTTTTTTGAATTTTTCTGAAATAACCTGCGTGTCATTAATGACCTTGATGTTTCCTACTAATGTATACATATAACTTTTCGTGTTTTACGGGTTAATTATTGAAAGACAAAAGCGTTTTCCAGGCTTCTGTAACTTTATTTTCTTTTAATAAGGATTGTGCTAATTTATGCAATTCTTTCTCGAGTTCAACAGGATTGTCCTCTAATTTTACGAACAAATCGCTTAATTCGATGAGTTTATACTCGTTTACATCTGTCTCGTTAGGGAGTTCTTCCACATTTGCCAGAATACCAAGATCATTTCCTGTAAGTATAGCGCTGTTAAGAACGTCATCCGGAAGATTATCAAATCCTACTCCTATGGTTGTAAGGGGTTTTTGAACTTCAAACATAGAGTTTTTGTCTGCCCGGCAGTACCAGTTTCCTCCCATACGTGAAACCAGATCAATTTTTAATTGATCAATTTTCCCATTCTCGTCCAAAACCTCCTCATTGATATGTATGCGTGTAACCTCACAAATAACGAGATTTCCGGCTCCTCCACCGTTGCCAAGTTCTTTCACCTCCGTTACCTTACACTCAAACTGAACAGGGGACTCTGCTACACGCATTGGCTGAACCGTTTCGGAAGGAAGCGGAGTGAATCCGGATTTTACAAACTCATCAATCTCGGGAGAATAGGGAGAGCTTGCCAAACTCATTTGGTGTACCATATCATAACTGACAATATTGATCACGCACTCCGGAACACGTTTAACATTGTTATAGGTGTCTTTTGTCTCATTTGTTCTTCCGCTACGTGCCGGAGAAAATATAAGTACAGGAGGGTTTGCACTGAACACATTGAAGAAGCTAAAAGGAGCCAGATTATTGTGTCCGTTTTCGTCAATCGTACTGGCAAAAGCTATCGGACGGGGACCGATGGCTCCTAATAAGTATCCGTGGAGTTGAGGGATAGGGAGTGATTTTGGATCAATTGATAACATTCTCTCTGTTTTTCCGACAAAGGTAACAATGAAACCTTGCTTATGAAAATCTTGTCAGGTACATTTTTTCTTTTGGGGATAATAAAATAGGAGATTTTATATTGACAAAGAGTGTTTTAGTGTCGGGGTGAAGGATGGGACTTGTGTATAAAAGAGTTGCTAAACCGGATGAATAAAAAAAGAGCAAAAAAAAATGAAAAAAATGTTTGGAGATTCAAAAAAACGTTATCTTTGCAGTCCCAAACGGGTTAAAGGTCTTTGTTTATTGCGGGTGTGGTGAAATTGGTAGACACGCTAGACTTAGGATCTAGTGCTTCACGGCGTGGGGGTTCGAGTCCCTCCACCCGCACAATCTAATGGTATAAGATCGGTTCGCCACTTATACCATTTTTTATTTAACCATATTTGTGTTGAAATGAATGTAATTCGTGAAAACGTTGATGCGTTAAACGCAGTTTTGAAAGTGCAGATTGCTCCTGAAGATTATCTGGAAAAAGTAGAGAAAGCACTTGCAGATTATAGAAAACGCGCTAATATTCCAGGATTCCGTAAAGGAAAAGTTCCAATGGGGCTTGTGAAAAAGCAGTACGGTAAAGGTGTGTTGGCTGAAGAACTGAATAAAACGGTAAACGAAGCCCTGTACAATTACCTGAATGCTGAAAAGCTTGAGATATTAGGGAATCCGATTCCAAAGTATGATGCTGAAGTAAAAGGTGACTGGGATAATCCTTCGGATTTCGAGTTTCAATACGAAATCGGACTAACACCTGAGTTTGAAATTAAACTTTCAGGACGTAACAAATTTGATTACGTTAAAGTAAAGACAGATGACAAATTAGTAGATCAGCAGATTGATGATTTGCGTCGTCGTTACGGTAAATTGATCGCCGGAGAAGAAGTGACAGGTACGGAATTAGTACTGGGTCAGTTTGTTGAGTTGGACGAAAACGGAGAGATCAAAGAAGGTGGGGTAATGAATTCTTCTACAGTAAGTATTGAATTTGTAGAAGATAAAGCTACTTTGAAAGAGCTGAAAGGTAAAAAAGTAGGAGATAAATTAGTAGTTGATCCTGCTAAGTTGGCAAAAGGTGAAGCGGATCTTGCTGCTATGTTGGGAGTAACGAAGGAAGACCTTCCTAATCTGAACGATAAATTCCAGTTTACAATCAACGAGATTCGTAAAATGGAAATGGCAGAGTTGAATCAGGAGTTATTTGATAAACTTTTCGGTGAAGGTGAAGTAAAGTCAGAAGAGGAAATGCGTGAGCGCATCTCTAATGATATGAACGGTATGTTTGATGGTGATAGCGACCGTTTGTTCACACGTAAAGTGTATGATCATTTGATGGAGAAGACAGAAATGACTTTACCTGATGAGTTTCTTAAGCGATGGATTAAAATGTCAAATCAGAAAGAAATTACTGATGAACAGATTGAAGCAGAGTACGATGAGTACGCTAAAGGTCTGAAATGGCAGTTGATTCAGGGGAAATTGTTTAAGGACAATGAAGTGAAAATTAATCCGGATGAAGCACTTGAGTTTGCCAAGTCATTACTTGTTTCTCAATATGCACAGTATGGTATTCCTGCTCCTGAAGATCAGGAGTTGACAGAGTCTGCAAGAAAAGTTTTAGCGAATCAGGAAGAAGCAAATCGCGTATACGATATGTTGGCTGAACGCAAACTGACAGAACTGTTCAAAGGAATTGTGAAATTGAACGAAAAAGAAGTTTCCTATGATGAGTTTGTTAAGCTGGCTCAGGGAAATTAAATAAAAGCTTAGCTTAGGTTTTAAGGGTCGTACTGTATTGTACGGCCTTTTTTGTTAGTAGTAGACTCTGGTGAATAATTTGAATCTTCAGGTTGTCGGAGAAAGCTTCAGAATGTTTATCTTTAACCCAATTGAACTAAAACAGAAGAGATATGTTTGACCAGAATGAATTTAAAAAATACGCAACAAAGCACCAGGGAATTAGTAGTATGCACCTGGAAAGTTATATTGAATCCTCACTCACCCCTTATATCATTGAAGAGCGCCAGTTGAATGTCGCTCAGATGGATGTGTTCTCACGTTTGATGATGGATCGCATTATTTTTCTTGGTACGGGAATTAATGATCAGGTGGCGAATATCATTACAGCTCAGTTATTGTTTTTGGAGTCTGTAGATGCTAAGAAAGATATCCAAATTTATCTGAATTCTCCGGGAGGTTCTGTTTATGCAGGATTGGGGATTTATGATACGATGCAATACATTCAGTGTGATGTAGCCACAATTTGTACGGGGATTGCAGCTTCGATGGGAGCGGTTTTATTGTGTGCAGGTGCTGAAGGAAAGCGATCTGCTTTGAAGCATTCTCGTGTAATGATTCATCAACCGTTAGGAGGTGCGCAGGGACAGGCTTCAGATATCGAGATCACTGCTCGTGAAATTCTGAAATTGAAGAAAGAATTGTATGATATCATTGCTTCTCACAGTAAACAGGAGTATGATAAAGTATATGCTGATTCGGATCGGGATTACTGGATGACCGCACATGAAGCGAAAGACTATGGAATGGTAGATGAGGTTTTGCTTCGCAATTCAAAATAGACTATCTTTGCAGAAAATTAGAAAAAGGGTCAAACGTCACTGACGTATGACCTTTTTTGTCAGGATTAAAACTATATGTCAAAAAAAGAAACCACATGTTCGTTCTGTGGACGATCAAGAAGTCAGGTGAATGTCTTGATTGCCGGGATTTCAGGACACATCTGTGATCACTGTATTACGCAGGCGCAAAGCATTATAAAAGATGAAACGGCTGCATACCCGCAACAGGAGGATGCACCTGTAAATGTTCTCAAGCCGAAAGAAATAAAAGCGTCTTTAGAGGATTATGTTATTGGTCAGGATGATGCAAAGAAAGTCTTATCCGTGGCAGTATATAATCACTACAAAAGATTGGGGCAAAAACCTTCCAAGAATGAAGTAGAGATTGAAAAGTCCAATGTCATTTTGGTAGGACGGACAGGAACAGGGAAAACATTACTCGCCAAAACGATTGCACGCATGTTAAATGTTCCGTTTTGTATTGCTGATGCAACGGTTTTAACAGAGGCTGGTTACGTTGGAGAGGACGTGGAGAGTATTCTTTCCCGTCTGCTACAGGCTGCTGATTACAATCCGAAGGCTGCTGAAAAAGGAATCGTTTTTATTGATGAGATAGATAAGATTGCCCGAAAATCAGACAATCCTTCTATTACAAGAGATGTTTCCGGAGAAGGGGTTCAACAGGCTTTACTTAAACTATTGGAGGGCTCTGTTGTTAATGTACCACCACAAGGAGGAAGAAAGCATCCCGAGCAAAAGATGATCCAGATTGATACAAAGAATATACTGTTTATCTGTGGTGGAGCTTTCGATGGAATTGAAAAAGTTATTGCGCGACGTGTAAATAGTCAGGCAATAGGTTTTAGCTCGGCAGATCGCGAGAAAATTGACGGAGAGAACTTATTGAAATATATAAATCCGACAGATTTGAAGTCATTCGGGTTAATCCCTGAATTAATTGGTCGTTTTCCGGTTTTGACTTACTTGAATCCGCTAGATGCAGCAAGTCTCAGAAAAATTCTTACAGAGCCTAAAAACGCATTGGTTAAACAATATGTTCGCTTGTTCGAATTAGATGGCATTCGTTTGACATTTGAATCGGAGGCATTGGATTTTATCGTGGAGAAGGCAGTTGATTTTAAATTGGGGGCAAGAGGTTTGCGCTCAATTTGCGAGGCGATTCTGAATGATGCAATGTTCGAAGCCCCTTCATCTGAAGAAATGAAAGAATTAAAGATTACTGCACAATATGCAGAGGAACAATTTTCTAAATCCAAGCTGGCGAAATTAAAGGTAGCATAGCCGGGTTATTAAGATAAAATAAAAATCCCCGTTTATTGCAAGCGGGGATTTTTTTATTCATGGGGTATAAAAAGATAATTAATCTTTTTTCTCAATAGAACATGTTGCGCTTGCTACAGCTTCCTTGGAATCTTTTTCTATTTCCTCACATCTGCTCTCAGCGTCTTTTTTAGTAGAATTCTCTATTACTTCAGCCTCACCTGAGAAGCCAAAAGCACTACAGACACAAACATAATCTTTCTTACAGGATGACAAACTGATAAGAGTAACAGCAGCAATAGCCAAAATTGATTTTAATTTCATATTTATAAATATTAGTTGATAGAGCATTTAACTTGATTCATTCCGGGGATTCCTTCTCCTTCTTTATGAATACTGGTTTCTAAATTTTCACATTTACTTTTTGCATCCTTTTCTGAAACATTAAGGTAGATTTCAGAACTGGAATAGCTATAGGCAGAGCATTCACAAGTGTAGTCTTTCTTGCAAGATACAAGTGTAAACATTAGCGTTGCGGGTAGGAAGACAAACAGATTTCTTTTCATAGTTTACAATTATACATTTATTAACGACTAAATGTAGGAAAGAAAATGAATCCAAGAGGTTAGCTATTAATATCTTAACAAGATTGTAAGGAAATTGTAGTTTTATTAACTATGGGGTCGTTTTAGGAGAGGGAGGTGCGATATCTGTTTCCGGTATATAAAAAAGTAGATAAAACAAAAGGAGCATTAATTTAATGCTCCTTTCTAAGAAAAATGAGTCTTCAATTATTTTGTAGACCAAGTTCCTCCAGCGTTTTTACAAGTAGTCTCAGTAGCTTCAGCAGCATCTTTATCTAAACCTGGGTAGTCTTGAGATAAAGAAACACCATCAGCTTCCCAAGTACAAACGTAATCTTTCTTACAAGATGCTAGAGAAAGCATCGCTACTGCTGCTGCAGCAAATACAAATTTAATTTTCATGATATAAAAAATTAGGGTTAAAAAATACACTTCTAAATACTTTATACCTCGTTAGGTTAAAGCAGGCATTGCAAAACTAGCAGTTTTATTGAAAAAACCAAATTTTTTCAATAAAATTCAAAAAGCTTAACTGCTTCGTTTTGATGGCTCTAGATTATTTTTTGAAATTGTCAGAAACAATCAGATCCTTTGTCCCGTGTGTCCAGGAGTAGAATCCTTCACCTGATTTAACTCCTCTTTTACCAGCTGTCACCATATTTACCAAAAGTGGGCATGGAGCATATTTGGGGTTACCGAATCCTTCGTATAATACATTCATAATAGCAAGACAAACATCCAGCCCGATAAAATCGGCTAACTGAAGTGGTCCCATTGGATGTGCCATTCCAAGTTTCATTACTGTATCGATCTCTTCAACACCGGCAACGCCTTCATGTAAAGTAATAATTGCTTCATTAATCATAGGCATTAGAATGCGGTTTGCGACGAATCCGGGATAATCATTTACTTCTACAGGAACTTTACCAAGCTTTTTCGATGTCTCCATAATAAGACTGGTAACCTCATCAGATGTACTATATCCCCGGATAATCTCTACCAGCTTCATAACCGGAACCGGATTCATAAAATGCATTCCGATTACTTTGTCCGGACGATTAGTAACTGCCGCAATTTGGGTAATCGAAATAGAACTTGTATTACTTGCTAGAATGACATCGTCCGAAGTTGCTTCCGAAAGATCACGGAAAATCTTAAGTTTCAGATCAACATTTTCTGTAGCTGCTTCAACAACCAGTTGAACATCTTTTACGCCTTCTTTCATGTCGGTGAAAGTGGTAATGTTACCCAGAGTTGCTGATTTATCTGCCTCCGAAATTTTTTCTTTGGCGATCATTCTGTCCAGATTCTTGGTTATCGTCGCGACACCTTTATCTAAAGCAGATTGTGAAATGTCAATTAATGCTACTTTATATCCTTTTTGCGCAAAGACATGTGCAATTCCGTTACCCATTGTCCCCGAACCGATTACTGCTACATTTTTCATGATGTATAATTAATTTTTATCAATTTTCGTATCGGGTAAAGTTAGTAATTGTTATCAAAGTTTAGTGAGAATGCTCACACAAATGCTAAGGGATACGGCACAGAGATAAATTTGAAAGACCCGTTTTTCTATTGAAGGATATATTGTGTTTTTTTGTAAATTGGGGCAAAAAAGGACTATGAAATCATTTATTGCAGCTGTATTAGTATGTTTTATTATGCCTGTATTTGCACAATCTGATATTGAGGGGTATTGGGTCACGATTGACGACGAAACCAACAAGCCAAAATCAATTGTTGAACTGAAGGTTGTTCAGGGAAAGGTAGAAGGAGCAATTGTGAAACTTTATCCGCGTCCAGGTAGACCTGATGATCCGGTTTGTGAAGAATGTGAAGATCATAGAAAAGGGAAGAAAATTGTGGGGATGAAAATAGTGGAAGGTCTCTACAAGAAAGGAAGTGAGTACAAAGGTGGTGAAATTCTTGACCCAGCAAACGGGAAAATATACTCGTGTAAAATCTGGTTGTCAGATTCGAATAAGAATCAACTAAATGTTCGTGGTTATCTGGGACCTTTCTACAGAACACAAAAATGGATAAGGTTTACAGGGAAGAATGATTAAGTACTGTTCTCTCACCTTTTTATTTCTTTGTATTGTATCAGGAACAGTCGGGCAGAATCTTCAACGTACAGATGATCAGATAAACCTGAAGAAATACTGGTATTACAGATGGCGACTTCAGAATGATTTTGTTAAGGTTGGAGAAGGTGTCGGGCATTCACTTCCTATCCAAAGTCGCAAAGGAATCTGGTGGGTAAATGATATTGAAGTTGTAGACGCAACCATTTATCTGGGGTTTTACATTGGTGTATTAGCGACCGAGTATAGACTTTTACTCAATAATCAACGGTATGAAGATGTTGAAAAAACGAAGACAGAACTCTATTATGCCATCAAGGCGTACGAGCGGTTGGATCGTTTTGGAGAAGAAATGTTTGGAGGCGAAGGAGTGATTAACGGATATATAGCGCGTGATGATATTCCGTGTGATTTTATAGATTCACTGGCTAATCCGGATAACTACAGGCATTTCAATCAGAGTAAAACAATTGCTCCCGGAACCGGTAAAGTGTATAAGATACAGACATCAGATTATTGTTTTGACGGAGAGCCATTGAAAGATTTGACGGATGTAAAAGCTACACCTGAGATGTCACAGGATCAGGTGTTATGGCTGTTAATGGGATATATGCTGGTAGAAAAATCCTTTGATGACAGGATGAATTCGGTAGTGCTGCAGGATGGGACTCGTATAAAATATGACTTTAACTTTCAGGCAAGAAGACATGCTACGAATATGATCAATTACTGCCGTTACAAGTATCCTGAGAAACCCGGGAAAACAAAATGGAGAATTTTCAGACCGGATGGCGAAAAAGTGTTTCCCGGACAGAACGTTTTTGCATTTAAATATCCGTTGAGTCACATAGGTGAAAGGATGTATACGGATAAGGCAGAAAACGCTCAGCCTTTTAAAAAGAAACCGGGAAGATTCCAGTGGGGGCTAACCAAGATCTGGATTCCCTACAAAAACGTTAATGGACAAATGATTACCATTTTAGCAGCTATGTCCGGGAAGTGGGGGAAAGATGCAGAGAAGACAGTAAAGAGGATTGAACGTACATGGGAGGAAAGTAACTGGGGAAATTTCTATCTCCCGTTGATGAATTACCTTCACGGCGTAGATATTGACGCGTACGGAATTGAAGACAAAGTGCATGCTGATTTGAATCAGGCACCTATATATGGTACGCATAATATGACAAATGGTATTGTGGAAGATTTCGCAAAAGAAAATGGAATTCCCGTGTCTCCCGAAGGCTGGACATGTCATTTAAAATACAGTAGCGCTGAAAAGTATCAGAATAGCGGATATGCTGATGAAAATGTGTACAGAGGATTTTATGCCGGGTTGGATTATATGTTAATGCACAACCTGTATTATCTGACAGCTAAACGAGAGTTGCCCGAGTATCAGAATCTCACTGATAGAACAATTGATGCTGCTGTCATTGAGAAGAAGGATGAGGGAAAAGTATTCAATTCGTTTCATACCATTGAGTTGAAGAATAGTGACTCATTACGCTATTTTCTTCATTTGCGCACTGGTTATGAAATTAAGGGAGAAGGTGCCCGGATGAAAATGCGTGAGGGTATGATAGAAACCCGGTTCAGAAGGTTTGACCCCTGGAAACCGGGAAATATTCAGAACAATAGTTACGATTGGCACGAAGAATTTAAGCTGAAAAAACATCATTGGGATGCTGATTATCATTAAAAGGTAGTTATATTTGCCGAAAATTTTTTGAACATGTCAATTGCAGAAATTTTCGAATCGGGAGAGCGAAAACAAGATAAAGGTCACTTCAGAAACCTTTTGTTATTAGCGAGAGCTGACGGAGGTGTAAGTGAGGAAGAACAGGTATTGCTTAACCGAATTGCACGACGTTTAAGTCTGACACAGGCACAGGTTGAAGATATTTGTGAGAATCCTGAGCGTTATCCTGTTACACCACCTTCCGGAAAAGAAGAACGAATTGAGCGGTTTGTACAGTTGTGCGAAATGATTGCTCTGGATGGAGAGGTGACTTCGGGAGAGCAAAAAGTGATTCATCGGATAGCGATTGCACTTGGTTTTACAGAAGGGAATTACAACGAATTGTATGAAAAGACAATTAACTTGTTCAAAGAGGGAAAAACCCGAACCATGATTTTGGAAGAACTTATTTAGTAGAAAAAAGCAAGTACTATAAGAAACTCCTGTTGCATATGCAGCGGGAGTTTTTGTTTTGTATTATCGTTGTTTCATATAGCCAGGCTGGTCTTCCGGAATATCCAGTATCCAGGTGTAATAACCTATGAAATGTGAGTTGAAAAATCCGTGCCTTTTGTAGAGTGTATCTGGAATATAGATGTGTTGCGTGTCATCCAGTCCGTCAACCTTGGTTTGCGGAGCCACGCCATCTAACATACAGGGAGCTGACGATTTCCACCGTTCATGATTACAACCGTACTGCCATACTTTTTGCCATTCCTTCAAATATATTTTGCCGCTTTCTGCATTTTCAGGAGCAATGATATAAAATTCCCCAAAGTTTATTTTACCTCTTAACTCTTCCAGCATTCCCAGTGTATAAGCAAATCCCATCGAATGAGCTACAATAAACAAGGTGTCATTAAATGATTTGTTCGGAACTTCATTAAGTAACTGTAATAAATTTAAACCGGCTATTTTCCCATTCTCTTTTCGTTTGTTAAAACCTGATTTGTTTGCTTTGTCAGGAAGAAGAGTAGCTGTTTTTCGCTTGGTTGAGCCAAACCATCTTGAACCACCTGCATCGGTATATTGACAAATGTGGTGGTTGGGATCTGGGCAGCGTTTTGGGTATTTGTTTGCAAGAGATGTAAAGTTGAGCAGACTTCGGTGATTAGATGTGGACACAGAAAAATGACCATCTGCATAAAACGTCTCACTCGGATTGATGCGTTTTTGCATGACAAGATCAAATTCCTGCCAGGGGCGCCAGTAATCATACCGATCGAAGCTGTAGATCAGATTTCGTGAATCGGGAAATTCCAGGCCATTTTTACGAATGTCAGCAAAGTTTTCTTCAAACGTACGACCGATAGAAGTGGGGCGGTACCCGTTGACAAAAACTAAAATTCGTTTGGCTGGATCCTCGTCAGGAATAAGTCGGTTCGTGATATTAAAACCGGTATGATTGAATACTTTCTGATGATCGTAATAACCATTTTTATCCATATAATTGACCACAAAATAATGACTGGACGCAGGTTCTTTATACTGAAATGTGACCACAATAAGAGAATCACTCTCCGATTTTAATTTGTACTTGTTCCACTTACCTGTACTGTCCTTGTGTGCTTCAAAATAGAGTACTTTTTTACGGCGTTTCATGAACCAGCTTTCTTCGCGCTTGAGTAAAATCTCAGAAGACATTTCTTCCTCATTGGCACGTTTCAGATTCTTGTTGTATAGGATGTAACGATAAGCCTGCGGGTATTCTGTCCCTTTAAGTTCTTCAAGGTACCCCGAAGTTACTTCATACTTATCAAGCTCTGCGTTGATAAAGAAAAAAACAAACACGATTAGTGTAAGTCCGATTAACGAAACGCCTCTTTTTAGTAAAAGTTCCCAGATTCTTACTTTTCCTTCTTTCTTTTCAAATCGTGATCGAAGTTGTGTATTACTGATCCAGACTAGTAGCAAAATAAAAGTGCTGGCAATAATATGCCACCAGCAAACGAAATATTGACCAACCGAAAATAAAGGTTTGAAGAGAAGATCCTGAATATCCAGATGGTAGGACAAATAGTTCTTTTTGAAAGGTCTTTTTATGGCTGAAAGTAAGTTGCCTTCATCTGTCCGGATGTAGCCATTTTCGTCTTCCTCCCAAAAATAATATGCAACCCGACCATTATTGGTGCGAACATCTTCATCTGCATCAAAAAAAGAATAACTTCCGCTTCCGTGATGAAGCTGATCCCATTGAAAATGGGTTAGACCAATTCCTCCGAGCGTGTCCATCAGATTGTCTGTAGATCCTGCTGGTGGACCTTGATCTGCCCAACTTTCTTGCAAAAACCCGATTCCTCTTCCCAGACTTTTTGCCAGTTGCATATAAAAAACAGAATCCGCCTCCTCTTTTAAGAACCCCATAGCTTTGTTTCGAGGCATGAAGCTTTTTATTTGGGGATCTACGAATCCTGAAATAATGAAAATATAGTTTGCCTTTTTTTCGGCTTTGGGGTGTAGATCGAACCAGGTGTCACGCAAACTACGCATTTGATGCGTGTAATGATCAAATCCCTGAGGAGGATTGTCAAAAAGAATAGTAGAATCAAAGTCGGGATGAATAAAACAGGAACCAACTTCGACTTCAAAACTGAGGTTGGCAGGCTTAAAAACTTTATCCAGATATGTACGGATGCTATCTTTCGAGAAGGTACTCGGTACAAGGGGGATCAGGATCAGTTTTTCCGTTTCTTTCCGATAAATATTGACCCGCAGCCGACCGATAATAATGCTGTCATAATAGGCTTTAAGTACATAGCTGTCTTCCTGTTCGGGAAGTTGTACAGTAATTGTACTGTCATTTCTGAATACATATTTTAGCCCTGTTTTAAGCGTGTCATTTATTCTGAAGGATAATTTCCCGGGGTTAAAATCGACAGGGTTAACAAGTACAGCATCTACCTGGTCTTTTGACCGAAAACCTACAGACTTATAGGGTATGTAGTAGTTGTCTGAAAGGGGCAAGTTCCACAGATCATATTTGTCTTCCCATTCCGGGTAACGAAAAGAGTCAAAACCGTAAGACTGTTTAGGGTTACTTTTGAATTCAATAAAAGGAAGTTGTCCGGATTCGCGGTAGGTAGAAATGATTTGATTCTGACCTGTTACTGAAAGTATCAGTCCGAAGAAAAAGAGAAGAACCAAGCACTTTCGCATATTACTGTATCGTAGTTTTCGAAAATAAAATTCTGCATTCGGGCTTATTCATCAAAGATAGCCAATTTCATTCATCTATTCCGAATTAGTTTGCCTGTCTCTTGACAGGAAGGCGATCTTTTTAATCAATACGAACAATTGGGATAAATATTCTACCTTTGACGCGAGTTCTTTAAGTTGATTTTGTAATCAAACGGAAAAGGTTACATCGGAATGATGTACGAAAAGGGAATCGTGTGTAAATCACGAACTGTCGCGCAACTGTAAGTAACGTAAAGGTTTTGGCTGAAATATCCACTGTCTGTCAACGAATGGATGGGAAGGGTGCCGGAATTGTTACAAGTCAGGAGACCTGCCTGTTCCGAAAGGGTTTAACTTTCGCGATTTGAAGTTGAAAACCAGGTATGATACATTGATACTCGTGTTCTTGTTACTAGTAAACACGAGTGCTGTTGTTGTACCCCATCTTCAATAATAAATCCGGAATAAAAGTACTAAGAGAGTATGTGTATCATGCGCTTCTCAACGTAAAACAGGTTAATCGATGCAGCAAAAAGGGAATAAAAAATGTTCGCAATGTGGAAGAGAGTTTATGTGCAATGCAAATCAAATTAATCAATGTCATTGTCGTACAGTGGTGTTAACAGCAGAGCAGCAGGAACTACTAAAGCAATGTTTTTCCGATTGTCTTTGCCATGACTGTTTAACAACGATTGAAAAAAACACGGATAATAATAAAAGGAAGTTATGACAAAAGATGAAAAAATTAGCAGGTCGGAAACACGTATTTTTAAAGCTGTTTTTCCAAATACAACCAACCATTATGATACGCTGTTCGGAGGAACTGCCATGCAGTTAATGGATGAGGTTGCTTTTATAACAGCAACACGCTTTAGCAGACAACGGATGGTAACAGTAAGCAGTGATCGTATTGATTTCAAAAAACCCATCCCGGCGGGAACTATCATAGAGTTAGTAGGAAGAATAACATATTTAGGAAACACAAGTCTTAAAGTACGGGTAGATATCTTTATAGAACAGATGTATTCGGATGAGAGAGAGAAGGCCGTAAGTGGTGAATTTACTTTCGTAGCTATTGATGAAAATAAGCAGCCGGTGAAGATCGAGTAAACAAAAGCATTTGTTTCGGGAACTGCAACGAACTATCGTATTCTTTGTTAATTTTGTGTGTGACATGGACGAGTATCTTATATATCGCTTTCCCGGAGAATCTATACAGTATTTTTCAGGACGTTGGGAGAAAACAACACTTCAGAATGTGTTAAATCAAACCGGGCGATTTGTTGTCTCCACAGATGACGGTAAAGAGGTTTTTGCTTTTATTTCTGAAGTACAGATTGAAAGAGAAAATTTCCTTCCTCAACTAAAAAGTGAAAGCACTCAGATAGCTGTCTCAAGAGAGGGGTATAGCTTTGCTTTAGAGGAACTCTTGAAGGAGATGGAGGGGGGAATTCAGAAAACAGTATTTTCGAGGATTGATCGACGTCATTGGGATGCAGCCGGAATTCTGGAAGTTTTCGATGCGTTGGAAGAAGCCTATCCGAACACATTGGTTTATATTCTTGTTTCTGAGCAATGGGGAACATGGTTAGGAGCAACTCCCGAAACATTATTGGCGCGTTCAGCAGGTCATTTTCATTCTATGGCACTTGCAGGTACATTGCCTGCAAATACAAATGAAGATTGGACAGAGAAGGAAAGGGAAGAGCAGGCGTATGTGGAAAAATACATTCTGAAAGCGATACAGGAAGAGGGGATTTTACAACAACAATCGGAAGTAGAAGAACGATTTGCAGGACCGGTTAAACACTTGTGCACCCGTTTTCAATTTATGCTGGAAGAAGATCGTCTGGAACCATTTATCAGACGACTTCATCCTACACCGGCAGTGTGTGGTATTCCACTTGAGGAAGCTCGTGCTTTGTATAGGAAATATGAAGAACATCAACGGAAACTATATACCGGTTTTATAGGAAGGGTGGGAAGAGATAAGTTTAATCTTTTCGTAAACTTGCGTTGTATGGAGTGTTATATCGATTCAGTAGATTTGTATGTGGGTGGTGGAATTACAAAAGATTCTGTTCCTGGTAAGGAATGGGACGAAACCGTTCGAAAAGCAAATACGCTGGGACAATTTTTAAGTAAACATGAAAGATAGTACCGTAAAAACGGGGGTTCAGATTCTGGTTCATTCACTGTTGAAGCATGGAGTAACTGATATTGTTTTTTCCCCGGGTTCCAGAAATGCACCATTGGTGGTGGGTATTGTTGGTTCGGGAAAGTTCAAGACCATTTCATTACCGGATGAGCGAAGCGCTGCCTTTTTTGCATTGGGAATAGCCCAACAAACCGGAAGACCGGTGCCTGTTATATGTACGAGCGGAAGTGCTTTGCTGAATTATGCTCCCGCAGTGGCAGAAGCATTCTATCAACGAATTCCTTTTTTAGTAATTTCTGCCGACAGACCGTTAGAGTGGATCGATCAGGGAGACGGGCAAACGATTCGCCAGGCGGGGGTGTATTCCAATTTTATTGACTATCAGGTGAGTTTGCCTGTGGAGCCTGCTACAGAAACTCAGGAGTGGTTGTATCACAGAGAAGTAGAAACAGCTGTTAATCTTTCTGCAAAGGGACCGGTTCATATTAATATACCGTTTGAAGAGCCTTTGTACGCTCAAAAAGTTGAAACTACCCGTGAAAGAGAATCCATTCATTTTCCGGAGGTAAAAAAATACTTGAGTGATGCTGTGATATCTTCGTTACGGGAAGAATGGAAGCACGCAAAACGGAAAATGATTATTGTTGGACAACAGGATCGTGATCCGCGATTTACAACTTTACTGGATGCTCTTTTAAACGATGATGATACGACTGTGTTGGTTGAAAACACCTCCAATATTGTCCATCAAAGAGCAGTTCATTGTATTGACAGGACACTTGCAGTTATTGAAGGAGAAAAAGAGGAATACCTCCCAGATTTGTTAATTACCTTTGGAGGAGCTGTCGTTTCTAAAAAAATAAAAGCTTTTTTGCGGTCAGCAACTCTAAAACACTGGAGGATAGGGGAGGATATGCCGTTTATGGATACCTACAAGCATTTGACACAGTCAATTCCCGTTTCACCTGTCGACTTTCTGGCCCAATTTACAGCCGGATTGGAAGTAGAGACTGTGTCTGGATTTGGAAATAAGTGGAAAATGGCAGATTACAAAGCGATAGATCTACATCATACGTACCTGCGTGATTTGTCATTCTGTGATTTAAAAGTAATGGAAATCGTCCATGATTCTATTCCCGAGAAAAGCGTACTACACTTGGGGAATAGTTCGGTGGTGCGTTATGCACAGTTGTTTGATCCGCTGCGATTTGTTACCTACAGAAGTAACAGAGGAACCAGTGGAATTGATGGTTGTGTCAGTACGGCAGCAGGGGCCGCATATGCAGATACAAAGTCGGCTCACACGCTTATTGTAGGTGATATTTCGTTTTTCTACGATTCAAATGCACTCTGGAATCAGTTTTTAACGACAAATCTGCGCATAATTGTTATTCACAATGGCGGAGGAGGAATATTCAGGATCATTCCCGGTCCGGATACAACTGAGCAATTAGACGATTATTTCGTTACACAACACGCATACTCTGCTGAATATATTTGTAAAGCATTTGATATAACCTATTTATCAGCTTCTTCAGAAGAAGAACTGGAAACGAATATTGCAGAGCTATACAGACCGGTTGAAAATAACCGTCCTGTACTACTGGAAGTTTTTACTCCCGGAACCGTGAATGATAAGTACCTCAAAGAATATTTTAAAACACTTGGAAATGGTTAAAACAAGTTGGTTAGTATTGATCTGTATCCTGTCATCAATGGTAGGGTGGGGGCAGAAGAAAAATCCTAAATTGATTGTAGGAGTAGTTGTCGATCAAATGAGAGCGGATTACCTATATCGGTTTGCTCATCATTATGGGGAGGACGGATTTGTGCGATTGATGAAAGAAGGAGTAAATTACCAGAACTGTCATTACAATTACGTTCCAACCTTTACAGGACCGGGACATGCATCAATTTATACCGGGACAACTCCTGCAAATCATGGTATTGTAGCAAACACCTGGTATAGTAAAGCTGAACAGAAAAGAGTAAATTGCGTAGAGGATATAACAAGTTTACCGGTAGGGTCATCCGAAAAAACAGAGGGGAATTTCTCACCTGCCCGCCTGAAAGCAAATACCATCACCGATCAGATTAAATTGACTGATAGTCGTGCTAAAATTCTTTCCGTCTCGATAAAGAATCGTGGAGCCATTCTGCCCGGTGGGCATCATCCTGATGGAGCATACTGGTATGATTATTCCAACGGTGGTTTTATGACGGGAACCTATTACAGAGAAAAACTTCCGGAGTGGGTAGCAAGGTTTAATAAAGAAAATGCAGCTCAAACATATTTTCCAGCGATCTGGGAAACGATAAAACCGATCTCAACTTACCTGGAAAGCAGAGAAGATGATTATGCTTTTGAACGTGCTGTGACAGGAGAAAATCCTGTATTTCCATACGAATTAAAAAAAGCGGTTAAGAAAGGGAAAAGTTTAACCAAGTTATTTGTGCAAACACCCTTTGCTAATACTTTCCTGACGGATTTTGCAAAAAAAGGAGTTGTTAGTGAAGGGTTAGGAAAAGACGAGGTAACCGATTTTTTAGCTGTTAGTTATTCTTCTCCGGATATAATAGGGCATTCGTATGGCCCTTATTCAAAAGAGATGCAGGATGTCATGATTCGTCTGGACAGAGATATCGCTGATTTACTAAATTTTCTGGACGAGTCGGTTGGGAAAGGGGAGTACCTGTTGTTTCTGACAGCGGATCATGCGGTTGAACCTATTCCGCAATATCTGATTGATCACAAAATGGCTGCAGGGTATTTCTTTTACAAACCATTTATTGAACAGATTAAAAAGAGAACGGAAGAAAAGTTTGGGAAGGATATTGTCTCGGATATGTATAATTACTCTATATACCTGAATGATAGCCTTATTCAGATTAATGGTTTTGATAAACAGGAAGTTGTGACGTTTGTGCGTGCAGAGGTAGCTGCGTACGCACATGTTAAACAGGCTTACACTTCTTCTGAATTGATGAATAATAATTTCGTACATGACTGGTCAGTTCGGATTGCGAAAGGTTTCCATCCGGCAGAGGCAGGTGATGTACTTTTTACATTAGAACCGGGTTATCTGGGGGTAAAGGAGGATTCTTTTGCGAGTAAACAGGGGACAAGTCACGGTTCTGCATTTAATTATGATACGCAGGTTCCTTTGATTTTCTTTGGAAAAGGAGTTTCTTCAACCAATGTGTACAGGGAAGTTGAAATCACTGATATTACACCTACTTTGGCTATTTTGTTGGGGCTGACAAAGCCCGGAGGAACAACGGGAAAGATTCTTACAGAATTGCTAGAGAATAAATAAAACGTAGAGGAAATAAAAAAACAGCCTTCATGATAACTAAAAAATGTTACGTGAAGGCTGTTTCTTTTTGAGGTAGACTCTTAAATACCTTTTTTCAGGCGCATGAGAACCGAGAAAGTCAAATCAATATCGTTGGTGTCAACAATAATTGAAAACTCGTTTGCGGTAGATACGATCTCAACAATATTAATTCCTTCCCATGCCAGATGTTTCAGAATGTAATAGTAAACACCTGATATATCCTTGTTGGTTGTAGGAAGTTTTATGGTAACAGAAGCCAAATTGGCAATGTGAGCCCGCAGACTTTCTCCGGCGAAAATCTCCTTAAACAAGGGAGCGGCAACACTACTTGTTATATAGGTAGTTTCTGTAACGCCATGGCATACGGTGAAAAATGTATCTTGTTTTTCAGATAGTTTGCGCATGAGTTCTATCTGTTTGTTTTTCAGGTTGTCTGAATTCTGGTACGTGTAATCTTCCAGATCACTACGAACAAGGAAGTCACCCAATTCACCCATCATGTGGCGAATTTTCATGTTGATTTTGTGATACGAACCGGGAGACATACGTTTAATAGCCATAACGATGGCGCCTTCCTTTACTTCCTTTTTCATCAACTCCTCTATTTCGGGCTTTAGCTTCCTGGCTAATGCAGAAATATTAATGAGTTCTTCAGTGATGGCTTCTCGTAAAAAAGGTGAACGATTAATAATGTCTTCTGTTATCTTCCCGATGGTTAACATATCATGAAAATTGTGTTGAATTTGTCGCTAATTTAGAGATTAATTCGAATCACTTGTTAAAAAAACACGGCTAAAACCTTTGGAAAACAAAAAAGAGGGGCTGCCCCCTCTTTTCATAAATTAGTATAGTTTTTTAATTGTCGACTTCCTGATAACCTGGGTAATTACGTTTGTCAAAAACAAATTTTGAAGCAGGAATATCAATATTTCCATCAAATTTTACCATTTCATAAGTCATTGAAGTTCCGTCTTTCATTTTAACCTGAACGGATTTCAGATCATTTGAAGTAGAAACCTTCAGGATAATCGTGTGGTATTCACTTTTTCCCGGATCTTTCGGATACAAATTAATAACGTGATTATTTCCTTCCTGTTTAACATACTTACTGGAAAAACCATTTTCCCAAATGCTCATTAACTTTTTAGGATTTAATGATTCATCATCTTCATCTCCGGCAGAAGAAATATAAACCGCTTTATCTTCTTTGGAAACAACCCACAATTTAATTCCGTTTGAAATAATTGTGTTTTCTCCGTAAACAGTATGAAATTTATCACCTTGCACCCATCCTTTTCCGGTAGTGTTTTCATTGATTCCGGTATCCGTGTTTTTTATGGTAGCTTTAAAATCCAGATAAAAGGATTTGTAAGATTTGATCTTTTTACTCAAATCATTCAGGATGGATTGTGATTTATCCTGAGCAAAGAATGGCGTTGTGGCCAATAAAAAAAATACTACTAAAAATCTCATGATGTTTATTATTTTAATGCTAGTTACGCATAAACCATGCCAAAATTACAAAAGTCCTTTTGATTTTAGCAACTCTTCCAGTTGTATTTCATCCTGAACCAATACTTCCCGCGCTTTAGAACCTTTGAAAGGCCCGATTATTCCATGAGCTTCAAGTTGATCTACAATTCTTCCGGCACGGTTATAGCCTAACTTGAGTTTACGTTGTAATAAACTGGCAGATCCTTGTTGGTGGGTTACTATTACACGGGCACCTTCAATAAACATCGAATCCAGGTCTTCCATATCGACATCTGTAGAATCTCCTCCTTCACCAACATACTCAGGTAGTTCGTAAGCGCTTGGATAGGCACGTTGGTTTCCTATGAAGTCACAAACCTCATCCACTTCCGGTGTGTCGACAAAACCACATTGAAGACGGGTAAGGTCATTTCCTGTAGAAATAAGCATATCTCCCCGTCCGATCAATTGATCAGCTCCGGAGCCGTCCAGAATGGTTCGCGAGTCAATTTTAGAAAGAACACGGAAAGCGATCCTCGCGGGGAAGTTGGCTTTGATCATACCGGTGATAACATTCACCGAAGGACGCTGAGTTGCAACGATAAGGTGGATTCCGATGGCACGTGCAAGCTGAGCCAGTCGCGCAATTGGGTGCTCAACTTCTTTGCCGGCTGTCATAATAAGATCAGCAAACTCATCAATAAGAACAACAATATACGGCATATACCGGTGTCCTTTTTCAGGATTAAGCTTTCGGTTGATGAATTTATGATTGTATTCTTTGATGTTTCGCACATGTGCTTCTTTCAACAGCTCATAACGATCGTCCATCTCAATACAAAGCGAATTTAGTGTAGCAACTACTTTACTGGTATCCGTAATAATGGCATCCTCCTCTCCCGGAAGTTTAGCCAGAAAATGTCGCTCTATTTTATTGTATAACGTTAATTCCACTTTTTTAGGATCGACAAGAACAAACTTTACCTGAGCAGGGTGTTTTTTGTAGAGTATGGAAATCATGATGGCATTCAATCCGACAGATTTACCCTGACCAGTAGCTCCAGCAACCAAAAGGTGAGGCATCTTTGTAAGATCGAAAACCATAGTTTCGTTGGTGATGGTTTTTCCCATCACAACGGGAAGCTCCATATCTGCGTTCTGGAATTTTTCGGAAGAAATTAATGAGCGCATGGAAACCATCTCCGGTTTTGAATTAGGAACTTCAATTCCGATCGTTCCTTTTCCGGGGATAGGAGCAATAATACGTATTCCGAGAGCGGCAAGACTCAATGCAATATCGTCTTCCAGGTTCTTTATTTTCGAAATACGCACTCCCGGAGCAGGAATAATTTCATACAAAGTGACTGTAGGTCCCACAGTAGCTTTGATCTTGGAAATCTCAATTTTGTAATTTCCGAGCGTTTCAACAATCCTGTTTTTATTGTTCTCAAGTTCCGATTTGTCAACGTTAATTTGCTTACCGCCATAATCCCTCATCAGGTCAATTGGGGGTAACTTATAGCTGGACAATTCGAGTGTGGGATCATACTCTCCGAACTCTTCTACTTTCCGGTTGATTTCTCTATCTGTTAGTTCTTCTTCGGTTTCTGCTATCTCAACCGAGAAATCTTCATCATCACTCAGATCATTATCATTTTCTTCGTTGTCAGAAGAAGTGTTCGCTTGCTTTTCAGCTTCTCCGGTAGAAATGATTTCCAGAGTTTCAAAGGCTTCCTCTTCTTCCTCTGTCATTTCTTCTTCGTCTTCTTCAGTAAGGTCAATGGTCGTTGCGGGTTTTTCTTCTGTAATATCTTCCTCCCGAATGGTGCTTACAGCTTCGTACTCGTTTGTATTAATATGTTCTTCTTCCGTTTTAGGTGTAGTTTCTTCTGAAGCTTCTCCTTTTAGCCGGACCATGAACGCCTGTATGTTGGGGTTGAACAGGATGATAAATCCAATAAATCCGGTAATGGCAACAAATAAGAAGGCGCCGAATCCTCCAAGATTCAACTTGAGCCATTCATTAATTTCGTAACCAAAAGTTCCTCCTAAATTGGAGATGTGAGCAGCAAAAAAACCAAGGAAAATACTGAACCATACAATGCTGATAGACGAAATTGCCAGCATTTTACTGATTTTCATAATATGTAGCCGAAGTAATAGTTTTGATCCTATCACCAATGCTACAAAAGAGAAGAGCATGGAAGAGACACCAAACCAGCGATAAATGAAAAGATGGGAAATCCATGCACCGAATTTTCCTAGCCAGTTTTCCACCGGATCAGCATTTTCTTCAAATAGAAACTCCCAAAGACTCTTACCAATTACCCGATCCTGGTCTGCCTGCCAGGTGAAGAAATAGGAGATACACGCCAAAAGAAAATAAACAGAAAAGAGTAAGAAAACAGCTCCAAGAATATTCCGGGTTTTATTCTTATTCAGTTTACCTTTTAAGAAATTCCCGCCCTTAAACGAAGGAATAGAAAATTTGGAGCCACTTTTAGCTGCTGTTTTCTCCTTTTTTTCATCTTCCTTGGTTACAAGTTTGTTCTTTTTTGCCATTTACAGAAATTCTTAATCTTACGAAGATAACAGGTAAATAACAAAATAATGGGCGCAACCTCCCTGATGTTTCCACAGGGAGGTGTTAATCGAATGTTTCCAGTGTTTATTGCTGTTCAGTTCGTGTTCCTTCTTCGTATAACTCATTAACGATTACTTCCCCTTGTTTGTTGTAAAATGTTACTTTCCCATGTTTTACACCAGCACGATATTCTGCAGAAAGAGAAAGTGTGGAGTCAGGATAGTAATTATGGCAGACTCCGGTGAAGAATTCGTTTTGATACAGTTTGAAATCTTGTCCGTTCAGCGTATCTCTATAATCAGTTAATTCACTGCAAGAGCAAGTAATAGCGTTGTCGGCTGTTGGATTGAGTAAAATCCCGTCTTTGTATAGTGTCTTTGTCATGAGGTTCCCTTCCATGTCATAAATAAAAGTGTAACCGTATAACTTGCCTTTGAATAATTGTTTTTCCTCCATTACCAGTTCTGTGTTGGGGTAGTTTCTGTAACAGGTTCCACTGAAAGGAATGTCTGCTTTTATATAAGTTTCGGTAGATCCTTTTTGTTGTTTTTCCAATTCATTACAATCACATTTTTCCAACTTCTCATATATGCTATAGTCTCCAGCAAGGATGGCAGCTTCAATACTCTCGGTATCCGGTGAACACGAATAGAAAAATAGTGTGGCAGGGAAAATGTAAACAATAAATTTCAGCATGGCTTTTTTTGCAAAAATAATGAAATGATCTGATGTTAGAAGAGGATTGTGTACAGGATGAAGAGTGTTAAAATTTTAAAAAAATGAAATTAGGTGTAACTTATAAGGTAGGTCCCCGTCTTACAGCAAAACTTTTCTATGCTGGAAAGATTATTATATTATTCAGTTCACCCGTCTGAGCTAACGTATTTGTTTCAGATGAAACGGAAGTTTAAAGACTTTCGTCCTTCGGAAGAGCGTTTGGATACGATGGCTCCGGATATGTCGGATGATGAGTTTTGTTTTGAAGCACTGAAAAAAGTTTCCCGTTCATTTTCTGTGGTAATTCAACAGTTGCCTGAAGAGCTCCGGAAGCCTGTCTGTTTATTTTATCTGATTCTTCGCGGCTTGGATACGGTTGAAGATGATATGAAAATAGACCACGAACAGAAAGTTGAGTGGTTAAATACATTTGCTTCCAGAATGAATCAGGAAGCATTTACATTGGATAATGTAGGAGATACCCAGGATTACAGAGATTTGATGAAGCATTTTGATAAAGTGCTTCGTGAATATCATAAACTGGAAGAAAAGTACAAAGTAGTTATTACGGATATTACTGAACGCATGGCGTTTGGAATGAATAAGTACTTTGTGGGAGAAGTTGATTCGTACGAAGATTGGGATGACTATTGTTATTATGTTGCCGGTTTGGTGGGAATTGGTTTGAGCCAGTTGTTTATAGCATCGGGAATAGAAGATGATGACCGTCTGAAAGATGAAGCTCTTTCCAATCATATGGGGTTATTGTTGCAGAAAACGAATATTATCAGGGATTTTGCCGAGGATCTTGACGGTGATCGTCTGTTCTGGCCAAAAGCAGCCTGGAATAAAGTTGTTTCCGACCCTGCTGACTTGCAAAACAATGAAAAACAGGGAATGGAAGTATTGAATAGTTTGGTTGTAAATGCGCTTCAGCATGTTCCTCACTGTTTAAATTATATGAGTGCTCTGAAAAATTATGATGTTTTCCGTTTTTGTGCAATTCCTCAGTTGATGGCAATAGCTACTCTTTTTGAACTTTATGGTAATCAGGATGTTTTGATTAAAAATGTAAAGATCAGAAAAGGGAAAACGGCGCGCTATTTTATGTCCGACATGGACTTTCAGGCGACGGAGTCAGAATTTAGAACTTTTTTAGAAAAGCTCTACAATAGAAGCGGAGATAAAACGATTAAAGACATTATAAATAAAATTGAACAACGCAATGCAGTCGGAGTATGATATCATAGTAGTTGGAGCTGGCGTGGCAGGAGGTGTTTTTGCATGTTCTCAAAAAGATACAGGGCGGAAAATACTTGTTGTTGAGAGAGATTTGTCTGAACCGGATCGTATTATAGGAGAACTATTGCAACCCGGAGGTCTGGAATCGTTAAAAGCGTTGAAGCTGGATTACCTTACGGAAGGCTTCGGGGCACAACCCGTGTATGGTTACACTTTAATTAAGGGAGATCGTAACTTCTCGATTGAATACAAAGATGCAGGGTTTGCTGCTTATGGTCTGGGTTTGAGAAATGGGAAATTCCTGACGTCTATTCGCACAGAGTTACAGAATCTGGAGAATGTCAACCTTGTTGAAGGAGATGTAACAGATACAATAGAATCCGATGGTCGTGTGACAGGAGTGAAATACACGGACAAATCTACCGGGAATCAGGTTGAAGCACATGCGCCGTTAACGGTGGTGTGTGATGGGCCATTGTCGTTGTTTCGTGAAAAATTAAGTGTCCCGAATAAGGAAGTAAGTAGCTACTTCATGGGGTTAGTCTTGAAGGATGTTAAACCGTTGAAAGAAAGTCACGGTCATATGATCGTTTCGGGAGACTCTCCGGTTTTGGTTTATCCGATCAATGATAACGAATGGAGAATTCTTATTGATTACCCTGGGACAAAGCCTCCGCGTTTGGGAGAGAAATTGAAAGAATCCCTGAAAAAGGAAGTCACACCTTTGTTACCTGAAGGAATGCAACAACCTTTTGTTACGGCTTTGGAGAATGATCCGTTACAAGTTATGCCAAATCATAAGATGAAGGCACAGGCAAGGCATAAGGACGGGGTCGCTCTTTTGGGAGATATTCTGAATATGCGTCACCCGTTAACAGGGGGAGGTATGACAGCTGTCTTTTCGGATATTATCACACTAAATTCAAAGTTAGACGGAGTTGATTTTTCCGATAAAAAGAAAATAGCAGAGGCAATAAATGCTTACTATTTGAATCGATCAAGAGGGGTTGAAACAATTAACATCCTTGCGAATGCACTTTATCAGGTGATGATTGATGAAGATCTTAAGATGGCTTGTTTCGAATATTTGAATGCGGGAGGAGAGAAGTCTTCGGGGCCTCTTTCTATTCTTGCGGGGATGAACCGGGATAAACAGTTTTTACTGAAGCATTTTTTTCGGGTTGCTATGCAGCATCCGGTAGATTTTGTTATACGTCCGGCGAAACAGTTTCGTTTATTGAATAAAGCCGTTGGGATTATCCGTCCGATACTGAAAGAAGAAGGTAAACCCGCTGTATTGAACACCGATACGGGCAAATAATAGTGGATTAAATGACGTACCTTTGTGGTAGCGAAGGGACTAATAGAAGAGCGTAGATAGATAAATAAGAGAAGATGAATAATAGAGCGAGTTTGTTAAATGGTTTTTCAAAGCTTACGAGAGAGGAGAAGTTAGAGGTGATTGGCGGGCTGTTTGATAACGGCGATGAAGTTATCGAAAGATTTAAAGGTTTTGAGCACCAGGATGAAGTTATTCAGGAAATGATTAGTGAATTCAGTGAAAATTCTATTTCTAATTTTCATCTTCCTTACAGCGTTGCACCTAATTTTATGATTAACGGAAAACCGTACGTAGTGCCAATGGTAATTGAAGAAAGTTCAGTAGTTGCTGCCGCTTCAAATGCCGCTAAGTTTTGGTTTTCCAGAGGTGGTTTTCATGCTGAGATCGTTGATACTCAAAAAGTAGGGCAGGTTCACTTCATTTGGAAAGATGATAAAGAGACACTGATCCAACGATTTAACGAATTAAAACATTACCTGATTTCAGGAACGGAAGATATTACTGAAAATATGCGTAAGCGTGGTGGAGGTATTCTTGATGTTGAACTGAAAGATTTTAGTGATCAGGAAGAAGGATTGATGCAGTTGTTTGTAACCTTCGAAACAAAGGATTCGATGGGAGCAAACTTTGTTAATTCCTGTCTGGAGCGCTTTGCTGACCTTTTCAAGAAATGGTATGCTTCTCAATCTGAATTTTCAGGGGAAGGACTTGAAATCGTTATGTGTATTTTATCCAACCTTACGCCAAATTGTATGGTAAAATGTTGGGTGGAATGTGATGTGAAAGAGTTTGATAACCTTGTACCGGGGACAGACGGTGCTGATTTTGCCCGTCGTTTCCGAACGGCAGTTCGTATTGCACAAATTGATCCGTATAGAGCAACAACACATAATAAAGGAATTTACAACGGTATAGATGCTGTGGTTTTGGCGAGTGGAAACGATTTTCGCGCGGTTGAAGCTTGTGGGCATGCATACGCATCTATGAACGGAGGGTATTCATCTCTTACCGATTGTCAGATAGACGGAGATAAGTTTACATTCACACTACATTTACCTATTGCATTGGGAGTTGTCGGAGGATTGACAAATCTGCATCCCTTGGTCAAGCTTTCTATGGCTATGCTAGGGAATCCGGATGCCCGTGAATTAATGGGTATTGCGGCGGCGGCAGGTCTGGCGAATAATTTTGGAGCCGTTAAGTCATTAGTAACTACCGGAATTCAGCAGGGGCACATGAAAATGCACCTGTTCAATATTATGAAACAGTTGGATGTGTGTAATTCTGAAAAAGACCGTGTAGTAGAATATTTTAAAGACCGAAGTGTATCGGTTTCAGGAGTGCGGAAATTTGTGGAAGAACTCCGAATGGTACAGGACGCAGGTTGCATGAATATATGATAGTTACAGAAACGAAAACATACAGAGCATCAGGGAAATTGATGCTGTTCGGAGAATACATGGTGCTCAAAGGAGCGCCATGTTTAGCTATTCCTCTTCACTACGGACAAACCTTACAGGTTGAAGAAACTTCTGCGTCAGGGATAGAGTGGAAAAGCTTTGAATTGAGCGAGGTATGGTTTACAACTCGTCTGGATACGGCATTTAACATTCTTGAGACTTCTGATCAGGAAAAGTCAGATGTGTTAGTGAATTTGCTAAATGTCATCCGAGAGGAGAAACCGGAATTATTTGAAACCGGATTACGATTTAAAGCTCAGTCTGATTTTAACCTGCAATGGGGGCTGGGGTCCAGTTCTACATTAGTTAGTTTACTGGCGCAGTGGTCAGGAGTTAATCCATATAAGATTTTAGAGGAGACGTTTGGCGGTTCAGGCTATGACATAGCCTGCGCAACTGCTGTGAAGCCGATACTTTATGAGGTTGCGGGGAGAAAAACGCAGGAGATAGAACTGCCGGAATCCGTTACAAGTAATTTTTTGTTTGTTTATAGTGGAAATAAACAAAATTCTCGCAATGAGATTAAACGATTTAATAAGAGAGAAACAGCACCAGAAGATGTAAAACAGATTCAGGAAATTATAACTCAATCTCTACGTGCAGAAACCATTAGCGACTTTGAGAAGTCGTTGTCGGAAAGTGAAAATCTGTTATCGGAAATTCTGGGAATGCGAACGCTAAAACAAGAGCGTTTCCCTGAGTATCCGTTTGAGATTAAATCACTGGGAGCCTGGGGAGGAGATTTTTTTCTTGCGACTTTTCGGGAAGAAGAGCAGGCAAGAGCCTATTTCCTTGAAAAAGGATATGATACTATGTTTACGTATCGTGAATTGATTTTTAGATAAAAGAAGAAAGAAACCAATCAAATGCAATCAACAACAGAAAAACGTGAAACGCAATTGGCTCTGACATGGCAATGTCCGTCCAATATTGCAATTGTAAAATACTGGGGAAAAAGAGCTAATCAGATTCCCTGTAACTCATCTTTGAGTCTTACACTTTCGAACTCTTACACGGAAGTTAAACTGGCTTTGCAGAAAAAAGAAACGATTTCTCCTGTAGAGCTGGACTATTTTTTCGAGGGACAGAAAAATGAAAAATTTTCGGAGCGTGTGGCAAAATACATGCAGGATAATGCACGCTTTTTCCCATTTCTTACCGATTATGCTGTACGTATTGATTCTGAGAACAGCTTCCCGCATTCTGCCGGAATAGCTTCTTCTGCATCGGCATTCGGCGCTATTGCACTTTCTCTATATGAAGCTACCTATCGCTTGGAGAATAAAGAACTGGATCAGGAATTTTACCATGTGGCATCCAATCTTGCCCGTTTAGGGTCAGGAAGTGCTTCACGTTCTATGTTTGCGAATTGGGCAGAATGGGGTAAAAACACGTTGATACCCGGTTCGTCGGATGAATTTGCAATTCCTGTTACGGATATTCATGCGAATTTTTCAAATATGTACGATGCGATTCTGATTGTGGAAGATGAGCCGAAAAAAGTCTCTTCCAGTGCAGGACATTCGTTGATGAACAATCATCAATATGCTGATCAGCGTTTTCTGCAGGCAAACGAACGTACAGCACGATTAGCTGAGGTATTGAAGAACGGAGATTATGCAGAATTTATTCATATTGCAGAATCGGAAGCACTGACATTGCACGCTATGATGATGACATCCGTGGATTATTATCTGTTAATGAAACCGGGAACATTACTGGCAATAGAACGATTGTTAGAATACCGTCGTGAAACAGGAGTTCCTGTTTGTTTCACACTGGATGCAGGACCTAATGTGCATGTCCTTTATCCGGAACAGTACAAGGATAAAGTAGAAAGCTTTATCATGAATGATTTACAGGATACGTATAAAAAGGTCATTTTTGACAAACAAGGAACAGGACCGGTTTCAGTAAAATAAATTGCCGAAAATGGATACCCTTAACTCAAAAGTTTTGATGTTCGGAGAGTATAGCCTGATGTATAACAGCATGGCTCTTACAATACCGTATGATCGTTTTTCAGGAAAATTTACATTCTGTAAAGACGGACTTACAGATCCTTCCATACAGTCGTCTAACTTAAGCCTCACCAATTTCTGTCATCATATTCTCGAAAATCACATGGACGAGAATTTTGCGCTGAATGTAAAGAAGTTTAAGAAGGAGTTGGAAGACGGTCTCTTTTTCGAGAGTAACATCCCACAGGGATTTGGACTGGGGAGTTCCGGAGCTATCGTTGCAGCTATATTTCTGCGCTATCTGGACAAAGCACATGAGTTCAAATCCGAACTGAAAAACCTTACTAAAGAGAAGATATCTGTCCTCAAAAAAACACTGAGTCAGATGGAATCTTATTTTCATGGTTCTAGCTCCGGGATTGACCCGTTGAGTATTCTATTGAATCAGCCTCTTTTATTCAGAAATACACATGATGTAGCGCCGGTTAAAATTCCAGCGTTCAATCCGGAAGGAAAAAATGTTGTTTTTCTTCTGAATACAGGTCTTAGCAGAAGTACTTCAGGTCTTGTGAATCGCTTTAAAACTTCTTGTGAAGATCAGGGTTTTAGAGAGCGAATGGATCGTGAATTGGTACAATTTACTAATGGTAGTATTCAGTCCTTTTTAGACAATCAAGCCGGAGAACTATACATGAACCTGGACAACCTGGTGCAATTTCAACTGAAAGAAATGCATTACCTGATCCCGGATCAATTTAAAGATGCGGTAAAAGGCGGATTGCATAACGGGGATTATTTCCTGAAAATATGTGGCTCCGGAGGAGGAGGATTTATGCTTGGTTTTACAAAAGATTGGGAAGCGACTGAAAAAGCGCTTAATGGATTAGACGTTGAGGTAATTTATAAATTTTAGGAAATGGAAACAATGAACAAAATCGATTTGAACAATTATAAAGAAATTATTGAAAATTACCTTGAGCAATATTCGCTGAAGAATTTTCCTTCGAATCTTACTGATTCGGCTCATCATATTATGACATTGGACGGGAAAAGATTGCGTCCGATTATGGTACTGATGAGTTATATGTCGTATGATGAAAAATATGAGAAGGCGTTGAATGCAGCTATCGCTATCGAAGTATTCCATAATTTCACACTTGTTCATGACGATATCATGGACGAGGCGAAAGTACGTCGCGGTCAGGTAACCGTACACGAAAAGTTTGGTGTAAACAAAGCGATTGTTACCGGTGACGCTATGTTACCCCATTCGTATAATCTGTTAACGCTGGGTAACGAAGATAAAGCAGCTGATTTGTTAGCAGTTTTCAGTAAAATGGCTATCGAAGTGATGGAGGGGCAGCAGTATGATATGAACTTCGAAACAATGGACGAAGTTACTCCGGAAGAATACATGGAAATGATCCGTTTGAAGACATCTGTTTTGTTTGGTGCTTCTATGGAAATTGGTGGAGTTATCGCTGGCGCGTCAGAAGATGATCGTCAGAAATTATATGATTTTGGTTTGTACACAGGGCTTGCGTTCCAGATTATGGATGATTATCTCGATGCATTCGGAGACCCTAAAACGTTTGGAAAGAAAGTAGGAGGAGATATTTTGCTGAACAAGAAAACATTCTTGTTGACAAATGCAATAAAAATGGCAACGCCCGAGCAAAAACAACGAATAGAGACTTTATTTAACGAGACAAATGAAGCGTCTAAAATTGAAGAATTTAAAGCGTTGTTTACGGAAATGAACCTACCTCAGTTGTGTTTGAATAAGATGGAAGAACTACACGATAAGGCACTGGAGCGTCTGCGTTCTACCACAATAAGTGAAGAGAACAAGGAAAGGTTAGAGTATCTGGGAGATGTGATGTTACGTCGTGTGAAGTAAGGAAAGCATCGGATACCCCTTTTGGGACAGATATAATCAGAAGAACAAGAGTTATAAACTAGATCAGGAATTGCTATGAAGCAGTCTCTCAAGGAAGCGTGGACATTTACGAATACCAACGGTCGTCAGTTGTGGTTTTTCAATAAAGAAAAAGCACAGGAAATAGCGGGTACAACGAGTGATAAGGAGCTCTGGAAAAAGATGGATGAAGAATTTATCTGGGACAAATCCGGAAACCCGAACGCGCAGGATAATCTCTATAGAGATAAATATGCCCGACCTGTTGGAAAGAAACCGGAAACAGCTGATGAAGCATTGAATAATGGGCTTAACTATTTTCTTTCCATTCAGCAGGAAGACGGGAACTGGTGCGGAGAGTCCGGAGGACCCCATTTTTTACTTCCAGGATTACTGATAGCAACCTATTGTTCCGATTCAATGCCGGACGAAGCGCGTCTGGTATTGATGAGACGTTATTTATTGAATCATCAGAATCCGGATGGAGGATGGGGATTACATATTGAAGGAGATTCTTCCATGTTCGGAACAGCAGTAAATCTTGCTGGTCTGGTTGTTGGCGGACAGGATATACATAGTGAACCCGTACAGAAAGCAATTGCATGGATTCATGCGAATGGTGGTGTTACAGGCGTTCCTTCATGGGGAAAGTTCTATCTTGCCGCTATTGGATTGTATGACTGGAAAGGAATGGACCCCTTGATGCCGGAGTTATGGCTGTTACCAAAATGGTTGCCATTTTACCCTGGGAATTATTGGAATCATACGCGGATGGTTTATCTTCCTATGTCATATATGTATGGAAGAAAATTAACCAAAACAGATGATAATCTGCGTGCTTTTCGGGATATGCTATACCAGGGAAAGTATGATCAGGTAAACTGGAAAAAAGCTCGTAGAGCTTGCTGTCCGATTGACGATTACTATACGGAAAAAGGATTGTATAAATTTTTGGCAGGAGTTCTGGGAGTACTTGAAAAAATCACCTGGAAAGGATTACGGAAAAAAGCCCTCAAAAACGTCGCTGACCGTATTCACGCTGAAGATCGACATACAGATAGTGTGAATCTGGGGCCCGTGAACAAGGTTCTTAATTTGCTGGCTGTATATTATATTGACGGAATCGAGTCTCCTGAATTTAAGAAACACAGAGAGCGTTTGGAGGATTATATCTGGTTGAGCGAAGATGGTATTAAAATGAACATGTATAATGGTACCCAACTCTGGGATACGTGTTTCGTGGCGCAGGCACTTCTGGAAGATCCGGATCGTATACCGGGGATAAAAGAAGCGCTGAAGAAAATTGATCATTTCGTTAACTACACCTTTCTGGATGAAGACCGATGGGAGACAGAACGTTTTGATCGTCTTCCTTCCAAAGGAGGGTGGCCGTTTTCAACGAAAGAAAACGGATGGCCGGTAACAGATTGTACTTCTGAAGGGATGCGTACAGTTTTAGGGTTAAATAAATTGGGCCTCGCATCAGATCAGGAAATTGTCAAAAATTTGACATATTCCGTAGATTTTCTGCTCTCTTGTCAGAATAAAGACGGTGGTTGGGCCTCTTACGAGCCGACACGTGCTCCAAAGTGGTTGGAAAAAATGAACCCTTCCCGTGTTTTTGGGGATATCATGATTGAGTATTCGTATACTGAATGCAGTTCGGCTACTATTCAGGGATTATTGGCATACAGAAAATTCAATCCGTCTTACCGGAAAGATGATATATCCAAAGCAGTTGCTAAAGGGCTGAAATTTATCATGGATCGCCAACAGGATGACGGGCTTTGGTATGCAAATTGGGGTGTTTGTTATACGTATGCAACCTGGTTTGGGATAGAAGCCCTTGTTCAGGCGGGAGGCATAAAATATGACGCAAATGATAGTGAAAATCCTGTAACTAGAGCTTGTCATGGTTTGTTTTCAATCCAGAAAGCTGATGGCAGTTGGGGAGAAGTATGGCAGGCATGTGCGGAGAAACGATACATTGAAAATGAGGATGGTCAGGTGGTAAATACAGCCTGGGCCTTGTTGGGGTTGTTTGAAGCGGGATATCCTGTTGACGAAAAAGTGGAAAAAGCTATTCAATTCCTGGTAGATCGCCAGATTGATACGGGAGACTGGCCGCAACAGAATATTTCCGGGATATTTAACCTGAATTGTACGACCGGATACATCAATTACCGAAACATATTCCCTATTTGGGCATTGCAGCGGTATATGAAAGTGAAAAAAGGATAGTTGTGGTGAAGTGAATAAAGTAGATGGGGTGTAGAAAAATCTACACCTTTTTCTTTGCATGATGTCCTGTTGAATCCCCTTTTAGATTTGCTTATTCATTTTTCCTTCATTAATTTTGTTAACCGGATGATTTCTCTCCAATAAAAGTAGGAAAGGATGTACACTCTCCGCGATGAGTGTGATTACATTAAATACATAAAATTATGGACATGACTCAGGAAAAATTATCCTCATCGCAACTGATGGAACTGGAGGACAAACATGGAGCACACAACTATCACCCACTACCAGTTGTACTGGCAAAAGGTGAAGGAGTGCATGTTTGGGACGTGGAAGGAAAGCACTACTTTGATTTTCTATCGGCTTACTCGGCTGTCAATCAGGGGCACTGTCATCCGAAGATTGTTAAGGCAATGGCGGATCAGGCAGGAACACTGGCGCTGACTTCACGGGCATTCTACAATGATTCATTAGGCGTCTATGAAAAATTCATGACGGATTTTTTTGGCTTTGATAAGGTTCTTCCCATGAATACCGGGGCTGAAGCTGTAGAAACAGCAATTAAGCTGGCTCGAAAATGGGCGTATGAGAAGAAGGGAATAGCTGAAAATGAAGCAAAAATAATCGTTTGTGAAAATAATTTCCACGGACGAACAACTACAATTATTTCTTTCTCTAACGATCCGGATGCAAGAAAGAATTTTGGACCTTATACTCCCGGATTCATCCGTATTCCGTATGATGATTTGTCTGCGTTGGAAAAGGCTTTGAAAGAGGAAAATGTGGCTGCTTTTTTAGTGGAACCAATCCAGGGAGAAGCAGGTGTTTATGTTCCGCAGGACGGATACCTTTCAGGTGCACAGGAATTGTGTAAACAAAACAACGTACTCTTCATAGCTGATGAAGTACAAACAGGAATTGCCCGTACAGGAGAACTTTTGGCCTGTGATCATGAAAATGTAAAACCTGATATTTTAATTCTTGGTAAAGCGCTTTCAGGTGGAAATTATCCTGTTTCAGCAGTACTGGCGAATGATGAAATAATGATGGTAATTAAGCCGGGGCAACACGGATCTACCTTTGGTGGAAACCCTGTCGCAGCTAAGGTTGCTATTGCGGCTTTGGAAGTTGTCCGGGACGAAAAACTTTCAGAAAACGCGATGCGATTAGGAGAGCTTTTCCGCAAGGAGATGAATCGTATCATTGAAAGCTCTGACTTAGTGGTGAAAGTGAGAGGAAAAGGGTTGTTAAATGCGATTATTGTGAATGATACACCGGATAGTGATACAGCATGGAGATTGTGTCTTTCTTTAAGAGATAACGGTCTTTTGGCAAAACCTACACATGGAAACATTATCCGTTTCGCTCCTCCATTAGTAATGACTGAAGAGCAATTAATGGAATGTGTTGCTATTATTGAAAAGACAATAACAGGGTTTGTGAAGTAATTACAGAATCAACTGTATATAAAAAAGCAGGTAATTATTACCTGCTTTTTTTGTTGGTTTCCATTTTAGTATAATACTATTTTTTCGGATAAAAAGTACTTTCCGTCAACTACTACAACAAAATTGACCGTCTGGTTATTTTTTGTTCTTTTCAGTTTTATTGTTTCCGTATGTATTCCGTTTTTTGGTTGATCAAATTGGCCTTCCTGAACCATTTTTCCTTCCATGGTATAAATGAAATATCTTGCAGACGTAGCATATTGTAAGTCTATTTCTACTTTAAATTGATCTTTAACCGGATTAGGGAAAACCGACATATTGAAAGGATTATTTCCCTGAATTTCCTCTGTTCCGAGATCAGGTGCTTTTATCAATGTGACAGCATAAATAATGGGATCGGCCTGTGTCTGATTTACACTGTTATTGGAAAAAGGATTTAAGGAAGAGCTTTCTATTCCACCGTAAATGTGACCTATTACCGTTTCATCCTCCGTTAGTTGATCGATCAGAAGAATGTCCTTTTCTGAATAAGGCGCTGATTCTGCCGGAATAAACTCTGCCCCGGCTCCTTTGAGACCCGGCATTTCAACAGGGAGCTTAAACTCAGTCAGGGTACCATCTGAAGATCGGCTGACTCTACTGATTGTTTTTACAAAGGGAACAAGATCGTCTTGAATAAGTTGTCCGTTTTCGTAGTAATATTGACTAATTCCTCCGAAGAATAAATTATGTGCTGTGTTATTGGCTACAGAATAAAGGGCAGCAGTAGCACTGTGATAATTACTCAAGTACTGATTAAATTCTGTAACAGCCGTATATCCATTTTCCGTGATATAAACAGGGTATAGAAAAGGAAGATCCGTATCTTGCTGAAATACTCCGGAGGAAATCATATATCCCTCTGTTCCGTCAGAGAATCGTTGGGGTAGCAAATTATAATCTCTTCTACGTAAGTGTATCGGATCACTCACTGATGAGTAATCGGAGAAAGACAACTGGCCGCTATTACTGATTTTGAATTTTTGAACCATTGTATGATAGGTTTGGGTAAAGGTAGGATTATTCATAGGGTTGTATCTGCCGTCAAATCGTTGTCCTCCAATGAGATAAAAAAAGGTGCCGATTTTACCCATCTGTCCCCCGGTATTGGCAAATATGGGATCTGTTATTTGCTTAAAATAATTGGTGTATGAACTTCCGTTAATAACAGCATCAATAGTTGCAGAAACAAGAATAGAGGTCATCTTGTCGTGGGTGATATGGTCATTGGCACTGGTAGAAAATGAGTAGCCACCAATGATGTATAAGGTATCAGCATCTTGGTAGAAGTTCATATTGGTAGATTGCAACTGTTCGGCGATACCTGTAGGTAAAACTGCTAAAGGAGCAGCCCAGAATTGCTGACTTGTTATATCTACTACAAAAATTTCAGTGTTATTTTGTGATGCAGGAAAGGCATTGAAGGGTTGTCGGGCATGAATACCATCTAAACGTCCTCCCAAAATTAACCACTTTCCTTCGTGTTGACCAAATGCATAAGAATGTACTCCCGGTAAACCTGGAATTATAACAGGGGTTAGTTCGACGGAATACTCAAATTCATCCTGAGCCTGTAGTGAAAATGTACTCAGAATTAGAATCAATAAATGTAGGTAGTATTTAAACATAGCTTTTTTTGATCAAGATATTGATAATTAACTAACGACAAAGTGACTTTTGTTACGTAGTACTTTTAATAGATAAGATCGAATGCACCATTCAGGAGAAATTGGGCTGACGTGTCAATTTGCTCCGGATCAATCCCATACCAGTTGCCGTTTGTTAATGTCACCGGGACTTTCACCTGCTTAAAGTAGTAATATTTGCCTTCTTCTCGGGTCAGAAGCAATGCAAAGTATTGTTCTCCCTTTTTGACAATCGCCGAACCTGGAAGAGCAGGTAGCTTTTTTTGATCGAGAATAATATTGGCAGATACATATGCCCCTGTTTTAAAAACAAGCGATTTTGAATCCGTAATATCAACTGTAACGGTGACTCTTCTGTCGGCTTTTATTTCTGACCCGATTCTGAATATAACTCCCGTATGGATAGTGTCGTCTCCCTGAACAGTAAAGTGAACAGGTTGCTGTTCCTTTAAGTGGACAATATCTTTCTCAAAAACTTCCAGTTCAACTCTGATTTTTTCTGTATTGATCATCTCCAGAATAGGTTTTTCATCCCCCACAAACTGTCCGCTTGAAACATTAATCTGAGTGATCTGTCCGGATGTGGGAGCATATATTCCATAACTACTAAAAAAGTTACCTTCTGCAATCTTCGATATTGGTAAATGAATTAATACCAGTTGTTGTTCCAGATTATTGCGTTCAGCTTTCAGTGTTTCAAACTCACTTTGGATGCGATTCAGCTCTTTTTTTGCGATAGCGTCATTTTGTTCGAGTAGTTGAATACGATTGTATTCCTTTTCAATATAAGTAAAACGACTTATTGTCGCAGCGTATTGCTTTTGGAGTTCTAACAGGTCCGGGTGCTCGATGCGTGCCAGGAGCTGACCTTTAGTTACAACATCTCCTTCAATAACGCGGATTTCTTTTACATACCCCTTAAAGTAGGCGCTTATTTTAAAGCGGTTAGCGGGAGGAACATCAATTGTTCCGTTTGTCTGAACTTTGCGGTTGAAGAAATGCGTTTCAATAGAACCTATTTTCAAGTCATTCGTCAGTAATTGTTCTTCAGAAAGAGTGACAAGGTGGAATGCTTCTTTTTGTTGTTCTTGGGTTTCGGGGGAACTTGGTGAACAGGCTATAAGAAACAGAGTCAGAAGAAATAGATATGAGATTTTCATTTTTTTGATTTTAAAGAAGTAAATAACTAAGTGTTATAGCAGTTTGGTTGTAACTATTCAGCGCATCCAGATACTCAAGTTGTATCATTTGGGCACTTTCCAGACTTTGGATATAGCGGAAAAAATCAATTTCTCCCAATTCGTAACTCAAGGAGGAAGTACGAAGGATATTATCTGCGAGATCAAGCCCTTCGGATTCGTAATAGGTTACTTTTAGTGCATGTGCCTCCAAAAGTTGTTGAAGTTGATTTTTGTAACGTTCCAATCGATATGTATAATTTGCATAATCGAGTTCAGCCATCTGAACAGCCAGTTCTTTGGCTTTGACCTGAGCTTTATCCCCACCAAATAGCAACGGAATTTTTAACCCGATTTGGTATCCGTGAAGAAATTGATTGATTCCCCGGTTTGTTCCTGCAAAATATTCCATACTTATTCCGGGAAGGAATTGCTGTTTCTGTACCTTGTATTCATTGACAGAAACTGTTTTCTGAAATTGAACAACGTCTTTTCCCGATGCGGTCAGAGTATCGTTTTCAGTAGTCTGGAACCGCGCATATTTTGTTTCTTTTATACTAAACTCTGAAGGAGATTGGGTTAGACTGTATAATTCCTCATAGGCAGCTTTAAGTTCGAGAGATACAGAACGGAGTTCCGTTTGTACTTTCTGATGTCGGGCTGTGGCTAATGAGCTCTCCAGACTATTAGTTTCTCCTGCTTCAAAGCGTTGTCGGGCAAGTTGTGTGAAATTCTCATAAGAAGCATTCAGTTCACGTAAAATCCGTTCTTTGCTATGCAGGTAGTTTACCTGATAGTACTTGCGGGTTATCTCCTGAAAAATAAGCGCTGTCAGAAATTGGTACTCCTGATTAGCAAGATGATAACGCGATTCTGTTAAGTGTTTACGACTGCCATAACTTGTGGGGAATTCAAAATCCTGTTGCAGACCAAATTTATAGTTAGGAAGACCATTCAGAGCCAGGTCATTCTGATCAAATGCCTGATAAATTTCGGTGGGCGAAAATGTGAAGGCAGAGCGAATTAACAGACGATTGGCTTCTACGTTTAACTGATTCGATTTGATCTCCCGATTATTTTCCAGAGCCATTTGCTTTAACTGATCCAAATCCATTTCAGGTGACTGTGCGTGCGCCATAGGACTGATAAGCAAGAGTAATACAAGTGTTGTTTTCATTCCGGTACCTTTAGCTGTAATTTGTCTTTGTTTTAGAATAGAGTAGAACACTGGAAGTACAATCAGTGTTAAAAGCGTAGAAGTGATTAGACCACCGATCACTACTGTAGCAACAGGACGTTGTACTTCTGCACCTGCTCCGCTAGAGATAGCCATAGGAAGAAACCCTAAAGCTGTTGTACTGGCAGTAAGCATAACCGGTAATAATCGATCACGGGCTCCTTCAATAATTAAGTTTTTTATCGAAGTAGTACCACCTGAAAAATCAAATGTTTTGTAGTGCTCAAGAAGTACAATCCCATTGAGAACAGCTACTCCAAAAAGAGCGATAAAACCGACTCCTGCCGATATACTAAACGGCATGTCACGCGCCCATAGAAGGAAGACCCCTCCCATGGTTGCAATTGGAATAGCGGTATAAATCAGCAGGGCTTCCGTAACTGATTTGAATGCGAAATAGAGCATGAGGAAGATCAGAATCAAAGAAACGGGAACAGCTAATAATAACCGATTGGTAGCACGTTGATAATTTTCAAACTGACCTCCATAAGTGATCCGATAGCCGGGAGGAATCGATAATTTTTCATCCAGCGTTTTTTGGATTTTGTCTACAACCGTTTGGAGATCACTGTTCCGGACATTAACTCCTACAACAATCCGACGATTGGTCTCGTCGCGGGAAATTTTGGCAGGTCCTTCTGTAATTCGAATGTCCGCCAGTTCCCGAAGAGGAATTTTGGTGCCTTTTGGCGTGTCTACCAGCAAGTTTTTCAGATCTTCAATCCCCTTTCGTTTGTCTTCACTTAATCGGATTACAAGATCAAATCGTTTTTCTTTTTCGAAAATTACACCTGAGTTTTTACCGGCAAAAGCCAGGGCAACCAGTGAATTTATATCGGCAATTTGTAAGCCATGTGCGGCAAGGCTTTCCCGATTATAACGGACAGAAAGTTGAGGTAAACCAGTTACTTTTTCAACAACGATATCGGCCGCACCTTCTATATGTTGAATGAGCGATTTTATCTCTTGTCCTTTGCGTTGCAGGACATCTAAATCATTCCCGAAAAGCTTGATGGCAATATCAGAACGTACACCGGTAATCAATTCATTGAAGCGCATTTCAATCGGTTGCGTAAATTCAATTTCGACTCCGGGAATCTTCTTTAACTCTTTTCCAATTGCAGAAGCTAATCCATCTTTTGTTTCGGCGGTTACCCATTCTGACTTGGGGTGTAACATTACCATAACATCGGTCTCTTCCATAGACATGGGGTCTGTGGGTACCTCCGCCGCTCCGATTCTTGTCACTACTGTTTTTACTTCAGGAAATTTATCCAGTAGTATCTTCTCTATTTTTGTCGTCGTGGCAATGACATCGTCAAGTGATTTTCCGGTCTTCATTACAGGTTGGATAACAAAATCACCTTCGTCAAGCTTCGGAATAAATTCGCCTCCCATTTGTCTGAATAGAAAAATTCCGGATACAACAACAGCCAGGCTTACCAGAAGAACCGTTTTTTTCTTATTCAAAGCAGTCTTTAGAACCGGAACATAGAGTTTGTCCAGAAAATCCATTATTTTTCTCGAAATAGCAAAGCGAGGTTGTTCTTTCGTACTAAGAAAAATGGACGCCATTACCGGTACGTAAGTTAGACAAACAAGTATGGCGGCAATAATGGCAAAAATAAACGTTAGTGCCATTGGAATAAACATTTTCCCTTCAACACCACCCAGTGATAATATAGGTATGAAAACGATAATAATAATCAGCTGACCGAATATGGCAGATTTCATCATTCTTGTTGTACCCTCAATGGTGATGGAATCGCGAAGAGAATGAAGTTCCGGACCAGAAATATTCTTAAATTCACCCGATTTCCGGAATAATTGAAGGGCAACAAATTCAACTATAATCACAGCACCGTCAATGATAATCCCAAAATCTAAGGCTCCCATACTCATAAGATTTACATCAATCTGGAAGATATGCATGAAGGAGAGGGCGATAAGAAAACAAATCGGGATAACGGATGCAATGATCATCCCTGCACGAAAATTCCCGATTAAAAGAACGACGATCACGGCGACGATTAGAAAACCAATTACCAGATTTTCAATGACCGTAGAGATGGTTTTTTCTACAAGATCGCTCCGATCGAGAAAGGGATGAATATAAACACCCGGAGGAAGTGATTCTTGTACCTTTTCTACACGGCTTTTAACTTCAGAGATGACCTTTTCGGAATTAGCTCCCTTTAACATCATGATCTGTCCGAGTACTTTTTCTCCTTCTCCGTTTCCGGTTACTGCTCCGAATCTTGGCGCGTGACCGATTTTTACTTCGGCTATGTCTTTTACCAGTATGGGAGTTGTGTTCCGGACAGCAACAACCGTGTTCCGGATATCTTCCATACTTCCGATGAGTCCTTCACCACGTATAAAATAAGCCTGTCCCTCCCGTTGGATATAACTTCCTCCGGCAATTCCATTATTATTTTCGAGCGCATTAAATAATTCGGAAATAGTCACACCTACGGCATTCAGGTCTTCTGTTCGTATGGCAACTTCGTATTGCTTAAGATAACCGCCCCATGTGTTGACTTCAACGACTCCCTGAATTCCCGCAAGTTGCCGTTTTACAATCCAGTCCTGAATAGTACGGAGATCGGTTAAAGAGTAGTTGTCTTTAAATTCGTCTTCAACTTCCAGTGTGTACTGATAGATCTCTCCGAGTCCGGTTGTTATAGGTCCCATTTCAGGTGATCCAAATTCCGGGGGAATTTTTTCTGTGGCCGATTTAATCTTTTCAGCAATAAGCTGACGGGGTAAATAAGTCCCCATTTTGTCATCGAACACAAGTGTTACGACAGATAACCCGAATTTGGAAACGGATCGGATTTCCTGAATTCCAGGGAGGTTTGCCATCTCCAGTTCAATAGGATACGTAATAAATTGCTCAATATCCAACGTAGACAAATTCCTGGATGTCGTCAGAACCTGAACCTGATTATTGGTTACATCCGGTACGGCACCGACCGGAATTTGAAAAATAGAATAGACACCGTATCCGATTATAAAAATCGTGAAAAGAAGTACTATAAATTTGTTCCTTACACTGGAACGTATAATTGATGATAACATGTTTTACCTGATAAAAAATGAATAACTAAATTCTTTTTCTAACAGGTTTTCTGGGGTGGTTGATTAATCGAAATAGCAGCACTCGCACTGTGAGGTGCTTTATAAACGAAATAATGCGAAGATTCAAATACAAAATAATGTTTCCAGGAAAATACAGTTGAATACTGCCACTCTACACCGGTAAGAAATTGTAATGAGTGGTGAAAGGGAAGATCCTGATGTTCTGAATGTTCAGTGTTATGCTCTTCCTTATCGTGTCCATAGTGCTTGTCAAGAAAAGAGAAAAAATCATCTCCATACTCCTCTTGATGTTGGTTGTAGTGCTCAATGAGAACAGGAATTTTAACCAGATCTACCAAATTCAGATTGATAGACTGAAGAACCAGTAAGGTCATTATAGGTATAATAAACCACGATCTCATTACTACAAAGTTAGAACAATTACTTTTAATAATGATTCTAAATTACGAGGAGAGAGTAGGTTTAATGATTTGTTAACCTGATCTGATAGTTGTGAGAAGTCGATTTGTTTTCAGGTTGTTGCGTGATGTTTTTGACGACATTGCATTCTGAAAAGAATGATCCCTGAAGAAATAAATGTAAGAAAAGCGATAAAGAGAATAGAGGATAAAATCCCGAAGGTATCAGCAATTATTCCGGTTAATATCGCACCGATAGCATAGCCGAGATCTCGCCAGAGTCGGAAGACACCAATGCTCTTAGCTCTGTCTTGCGGATGTGTATTTTCGGCTACTGTTGCCAAAAAAGTCGGATATACCATTGCGGTACCCCACCCAAGAATGGCAGACAGAATAATATAGTGTGTAAAAGAGGTAGCCCCGGCAAAGAACAGTAAAGCGACGGCCTGCAATAACATACCTATAAACAACATGCTCTTTTTACAAAATTTATCAGCCATTTTTCCAGTAAATAACTGACCTAATCCCCAGACAGCGGGGTAAACAGATACGATGATACCGATTTCTTCAAGCGAAAATCCTTTGCTACTTAAAAGAATCGGGAAAATTCCCCATGCCATTCCATCATTCAGGTTGTTAATCATTCCAGCCTGAGAGACAGAGCCTAAGTTTTTATCCCGCCAGGTAGTATCCCAGAATACGTTTTTCAATAGTGGAACAGTATTGTTTTTTGTTTCTGCATTGACATGATGTCGTGTATCCTTGATAAATAGGAGACTGGTAAATAGACCAAGAATAACTAACCCGATACCGATGTGAAAAGGGTAGGGACGAACTCCGAATTCAGAAGCGATCCAACCGGTAAGGAAAGCTACTACGGCAACAGCAATATAACCGGCAAATTCGTTAAGACCCATAGCAAAACCTCTTTGCTTTTCACCGACTAGATCAATCTTCATCACTACGGTTGAACTCCAAGCGAGTCCCTGGTTTATACCTAGTAGAACATTGGCAGCAATAATCCAGTTCCAACTTTGTGCATACATGAGTATAAAGGGAATTGGAATGGCAATAATCCAACCGGTAATTAATAGATTCTTACGTCCGAATTTATTTGCTAAAACTCCGGTGTAATAATTAGTTATGGCTTTCACAATTCCAAAAACAATAATAAAAGAAAGTATAGCAGTTTTAGCAGCAATGGCAAATTCCTGCTCGGCGATTTGTGGTAAAATTGACCGCTCCATTCCGACCATACCACCAACAAAAGCATTAACAATAACCAGTAAGGTGAATTGCTGTCGGTTTTCTCTTAATCCGAGTTTTATCTGCTGCATA